>CAJGDQ010000029.1 GCA_904502215.1 Clostridiaceae bacterium | reverse complement strand
TATAACGCTTGGAAGCGGCATCCAGGTGGTGATCCAGCTCTTCCAGATTCCACTGGCAGTTAATCAGGAATACACCGCCGGGCTTTACGTCCTGCACAATCTTAAAGCCCTTAGTGATGTAAGAGGGGTTATGGCAGGCAACGAAGTCAGCCTTATTAATATAGTAGGGGCTCTTGATGGGCTTATCGCCAAATCTTAAGTGAGAAATGGTGATACCGCCGGTCTTCTTAGAGTCATACTGGAAGTAAGCCTGAACATATTTATCGGTATGGTCTCCGATAATCTTGATAGAGTCTTTGTTAGCGCCAACAGTGCCGTCACCGCCGAGACCCCAGAATTTGCACTCGATGGTGCCTTCAGCTGCGGTGTTGGGAGCTTCTTCCTCAGTGAGAGAAAGGTTGGTAACGTCATCAGTGATGCCCATAGTGAACTGAGCCTTGGGTTCAGCCTTAGCAAGTTCTTTATATACAGCAAAAATGCTTGAAGGAGGAGTATCCTTTGAACCAAGACCATAGCGGCCGCCGATAACCTTATCAATGCTTCTGCCCTTAGAAGCAAGAGCGGTAACAACATCGAGGTAAAGAGGCTCACCTAAAGAGCCGGGCTCCTTAGTTCTGTCAAGAACAGCAATCTTTTTAACAGTTTGGGGAATAGCCTCAATAAGCTTTTCAGCCGAGAAAGGACGGTAAAGGCGAACCTTAACAAGACCAACCTTTTCGCCTGCAGCTACTAAGTAATCGATAACCTCTTCGATAACATCGCAAACAGAACCCATAGCGATGATGATGCGTTCAGCATCAGGAGCGCCGTAGTAGTTGAAGAGCTTATAGTCAGTGCCAAGCTTGGCATTAACCTTATCCATATATTCCTCAACGATAGCGGGAACTGCATCATAATACTTATTGCAAGCCTCACGGTGCTGGAAGAAGATATCTCCGTTCTCGTGAGAACCGCGCATTACGGGATGCTCGGGGTTAAGAGCGCGCTTACGGAAAGCATCAACTGCATCCATATCGCACATTTCTTTAAGGTCATCAAAATCCCAAACCTGAATTTTTTGGATTTCGTGAGAGGTGCGGAAACCATCGAAGAAGTTTAAGAAAGGAACACGGGATTTAATGGTTGCAAGGTGAGCAACAGCACCGAGGTCCATAACTTCCTGAGTATTGGTTTCAGCAAGCATAGCAAAACCTGTCTGACGGCAAGCATAAACGTCAGAATGGTCGCCGAAAATGTTGAGTGCGTGAGAAGCTACGCAACGTGCCGATACATGGAATACGCAGGGGAGAAGCTCACCGGCGATTTTATACATGTTCGGAATCATAAGCAAAAGTCCCTGAGAAGCGGTGTAGGTAGTGGTAAGAGCACCGGCATTGAGTGAGCCGTGAACAGTTCCTGCAGCACCTGCTTCGGACTGCATCTCGGCAACCTTAACGGTTGTGCCGAAAATGTTTTTAAGTCCCTGAGCGGACCATTGGTCAACATAGTCTGCCATAGGGCTTGATGGTGTAATCGGGTAAATACCGGCTACTTCGGTAAACGCATAGGAAACATGAGCCGCAGCGTTGTTACCATCCATCGTTTTGAATTTTCTGGCCATTGAAAATTCCTCCTAAATATTTTTTCGTGAGCTCTGACAAGCAAATCAAAATGCGGACAGGCTCATACGTATACTATAATAACACCTTTTATTTGATTTGTAAACAACTTATTTTAAATTTGTTATAAATTTAACAAAATAATACATAATATTTATTTTATATATACAAAAGCATCGTTTCAAAAAAAGAAAAATCAGTGTTAAAAACTCTAAGAAAAATTTAATTTAAATTTTTTTAAAAAAATGCTTGACAAAGTGTTTTAGGTGTGGTATTATACCAAAGTCGCTTGAGGCGGCAAACAGTTGGTGTTGATTGCGGTGAGGGTCCACCCGTTCCCATTCCGAACACGGAAGTTAAGCTCACTTGCGCTGAAAATACTTGGCGGGCAGCTGCCTGGGAAAATAAGTAGATGCCAACACTTTAAGCACATAACCTTGAGTTATGTGCTTTTTTTATTGAAAAAATATGGCGTTTATGATAAAATCCTTTTGAAAGGTAGGGGGTTCTTGGTGGCTGAAAAAACAATCGCCGCTATCGCTTCGGCTTCGGGCGAAGGTGCGCTCGGTGTTATAAGAATATCGGGAGAAAATGCAATAAGTATTGCCGATAGTGTTTTTAGCGCTGTTTCAGGCAAAAGTCTTGAAAGCTTAAAAGGTTATACTGCGGCATACGGCGTGATTAAGGATAATGACACAAGGCTTGATGATGCGGTTGCCACAGTTTTTAGAAATCCCCATAGTTATACAGGCGAGGATGTTGTTGAATTTTCGGTGCACGGCGGCTCGATAATGCTAAGGAGTGTTTTGAGGCTTATTTTAAGTCGTGGCGCTATTTTAGCAGAGGCGGGAGAGTTCACAAAAAGGGCATTTCTTAATGGTAAATTAGACCTTACTAAAGCCGAGAGTATAATGGGTTTAATATCGGCTCGAAGCGAGGCTGAGCTAAGGCTTTCAAGGGCAGCTCATAGCGGTAAGGTTTCTTCTAAAATTGCTGAAATCGAAGCCGATTTAGTAGCTGCAGATGCTTCGGTTGCCGCTTTTTCAGATTATCCTGATGAGGATATTGAGGACCTTAATCCCGAAAATTTTTTGAGGATGCTCCGAAATGCAGAAAAAACCCTCCATAAAATGCTCAGAGATTATGATGCGGGCAAAATTTTAAGTGAGGGAATAAGAACTGCTATTGTTGGCAAGCCAAATGTTGGAAAAAGCACTCTTATGAATATGTTAAGCGGCGAGGAACGCTCGATTGTAACCAATGTTGCGGGAACAACGAGGGATATAATTGAGGAAACCGTAACCATAGGGGATATAACCCTTCGCCTTGCCGATACAGCAGGTATTCACGAAACCGTGGATACGGTTGAAAGCATAGGCGTTAAGCTTGCAAAAGAGAGAATTGAAACCTCTCAGTTAGTTCTTGCGGTTTTCGATTCAACAAGCGCTTTGAATAAAGAGGATTTGGAGCTTTTAGAGGCTGTTAAAACTAAAAACACCATTGTTATTATAAATAAAACCGACCTTGAAAGCGTTATAGATAAGAGCGTTTTTAAGGATATGAGGGTTGTTGAGGTTTCGGCAAAGCAAGGTATTGGCTATGATGAGCTTAAAGAGGAAATTATAGAAATTTCGGGAACAAATAATCTGTCTGCTGATAGCGCTGTGCTTATAGGAGAAAGACAAAGAGCCTGTGCCGAAAGAGCACTTGATGGAGTTGAAGAGGCGATAAACGCCCTTCAAACAGGCTGCACTATGGATGCGGTTGGAGTTTGCATTGATGATGCAATTTCGGCTCTTTTTGAACTAACGGGCAAAAGGGTTACAAATGAGGTAACCGATGAAATATTCAGAAGATTTTGTGTTGGGAAATAAAAAACGGCGAGGTTTTTACCTCGCCGTTTTTCTATTTAACAATCTTTTCTCCGTCAAATAGGATATAGCCAAAGCCATGTCCCATATTAACACCGCTTCTAATCATATTTTTAAGATTTCTTTGCAGCGAGGTTTCCTCGGGAGCGGTATCAAACTTATCCATATTGCAACCGCAAACTCGCCAAAAGTTTGAGTTTTTATCATCAACATCCATTCCCATGATGGTAAACATATCATAGAATTTTCTTAGATTTGAACCTTCTTTGAAGCAATGCTCAACCGTTGCTGGATGAAGCATCCAGGAATTACAGGTTAAGGGTAAAATCGAGTTCTTTTTCAAATCATTATAAAAAGCATGGGCTTTTTTAAAGGAATCAATAACCGAATCCTCGGTTAGCGGAAGTCCTGATGGGATATGAAAATTAAGAATTGAATCGCCCTTTTTGAATTCGCCAAAATCATATTTGGCAGGGATGATTTCATATTGAAGTCTGCCAAAGCATAAACGCTTTAGAGATAGCATTGCATTAAACCAACCGAAAAACTCAATTCCCGAAATGCCGTGAACAGTTTTGGTTTCATCCGCCTTGCATTTAATATCATATAAAATCCAATCAAACATTTCACTCGGCATGCCTTTTTGTTTGCAGTTTTCTTCGGTTGTTATAACCGAGTAAACTACAACAACGGCATGAACAGTATAAGGATTAAGACCTGTTAACTTTGCGATTTTATGAAGCTTATCTTTATCGATATTATCGTTAAGAGATTCACTTGAAGCTAAATATAAAAGGTCGAGTGCTTGTTGCTTTTCTTTGATTTGCTTAAAAGCTGAAATAATATCAGCCTTAATATTTTTCTCAAAGCCTATTCTATCGCACATTTTTTCAAACATAGTCATAGTGTTTCCTCGCATCCTATATGTTTTTGGCACTCGTTAAGTCCGGATTTCACTAGTTGTTTTGTTCTTTCAAGGGATTTTTGAGCCTTAGAGAGAGCGGTAGCGTTAAAGCCGTATTTCTCAATATTATCGAGGGGATAAATTGTGTATTTATAACCGCCGTTTTCTAAATATTTATTAACCCAAGTGGGTATTATATCAATGCTTTCAAGTGTAACCTCTTCACCGTATTTTCTGAGAGAGTAGGTAAAGAAAAGACCGTCCTCGGTGTGTCCCGTAGGGCAGCTATCCATAATTTCCTGACGCTGATTTGAAACGGCATTTCCTGTTGAATAAAGGCAAACGGTTGTATTCTCGCCATCTTCCGAGTGGATAAGCTCAATCGGTTGAACAACGTGTGGGTGGCTTCCGATTATTATATCAACTCCTAAGTTTGAAAGCTTTTGAGCAATAGATTTTTGCCAGGTATTAGCGCTTAACTGATACTCCTCGCCCCAATGAATATAAAATACAATAAATTCAGCACCCTGATTTTCCATATCCTTTATGGTTCTATCAGCTTCATGATAAAACTCTTCAATTCTGTTATAAGAAAAAGAGGAGATAAGGTCATTTGCCTCTTCGGCAATAATTGAGCCGTTTAAAAACTTTCGGCCGGGTGTGCTTCCGCTTGTTTCATAGGTGAAGTTTGCCATACCTATTTTTATATTGTTGATTTCTTTTACAGTATAAAGAGGTTTTTCGGCAGTTTCTCTTGTTCCGATAAATTCAATGCCCTTATCACCTAAAATTTTTGCAGTTCGTTTAAGCCCGTAAAGCCCTGTATCATAGCTATGGTTATTTGAGGTTATAAGAAAATTAAGCCCCGAATTTTTAATGGCATCGGCTAATGTATCTGGTGTGTTAAACTTTGGGTATCCATCAAACTTGCCCGATTCCACGCCGCCAAAGGTTACCTCAAGGTTGGCAACGTTAAGGTCGTAATTTTTAAAATATGCTTTAGCTTCTTTGAAGAAATGCGAAAAATCATATTCGCCGTTTTGGTTTTTAGCTCCATAAAGCTGAGGAGTATGCACCATAATATCTCCCGTGCTTAGCACCTTGGCATAGCTTTCCTTGATTTCCTCTTTTGGAGGAGTTGGTGTTTTTTCTTCTTCGGGTTTTGATAAAGAAAAAATAACAAGTGAAGCAATGCCTATAACTGCAACCAAAATAACCGAGCAAAGGCTTAAAAATATTCTTCTTCTGATGATAGCTTTTCTACGTCTTGTTCTATATCCCATAATTCACCTTAAATAAAGCAGTAAAATAAAAGCGGAAGGAAAATTGCAGGTAATAAATTCATAACCTTGATTTTGGTAATTCCCAACATATTCAGTCCCAAAGCGATTATAAGAAGAGAACCTATAACCGACATCTGAACTAAAGCAGTTTCATTCAAAACAGGAGCTATGAAAACGGCCAAAAGGGTTATACCGCCCTGAATAATTAAAACCGAGAAAGCCGATAGCATAACACCTATTCCAAAGGTTGAAGCGAGAGCAATAGCTGAAACACCATCAATAACCGCCTTTGAATAAAGGGTTGAGTTATCCCCTGAAATTCCGCTTTCAATTGAGCCTACAACCGTCATCGCACCAACGCAAAAGAGAAGGGTTGCAGTAACAAAGCCTTGAGCGATTTTGGTATCGTTATTGCCGAGTTTGTTTTCGAGTTTTTGACCTATTTTGTTAACAAGTCTGTCCAAGTCAAGAATCTCGCCGATAACGGCACCGAGAGCCATAGAAATAATGCAAACAAGGATATTAACATTTTCTTCGAGTGTGCCCGAAATGCCTATGTAAATAACGCAAAGTGCCATACCGTTCATTAAAGCGGTTTTTATTTTTTCGGGTATTCCTTTTTTAAAAAGACTGCCGATAAAACCGCAAATAATAACAATAATAAAATTAACAACCGCACCGCTTAAAAGAACTTTTCCAAGGCCTGTTTGGGCGAAATTCGTTAAAAAATCCATACTTTTTATCACCATTATAAATATATATCACTTTTAATTAAAAATCAATAGCAGTTTTTCTTGAAAAAACACAAAATATGGTATATAATATATGAGTGTATGTAAAAATGTATGTTTTGAGAGGTATTTTGGAATGGCAAAAACTAAGACCGAATACGGTAATGACAGTATCAAGCAGTTAAAAGGTCCTGACCAGGTGCGACTTCGCCCTGCAGTTATCTTTGGCTCTGATGGTCTTGAAGGCTGCGAGCATTCGGTATTTGAAATTATTTCCAACTCAATAGATGAGGCAAGAGAAGGCTATGGCAACAAAATAGTTGTTACCAAGTATTCCGATGGCTCGATAGAGGTGCAGGACTTTGGCCGTGGCGCCCCTGTTGACTATAACACCAAGGAAGAAAAATATAACTATGTGCTACTCTTCGAAAGCCTTTATGCCGGCGGCAAATATGATACCAATAGCGGCGGCGATTATGAATATTCAATAGGTCTTAACGGCTTAGGCTTGGCTTCAACTCAGTTTTCTTCGGAATATATGGATGTTGAAATAAAGCGAGATGGCTTTAAATATAATCTTCATTTTGAAAAGGGCTTTAATATTGGCGGACTTGAAAGGCAAGAGTATCAGGGAAGAGATACGGGAACAAAAATCCGTTGGAAGCCCGACCTTCAGGTTTTCACCGATATCGATATTCCTTCGGAATATTTTATCGATACTTTAAAAAGACAGGCTATTGTTAATGATGGTTTGTTATTTGTTTTTCGTGAACAACAGGGAAGCCGTTTTATTCAGCAAGATATAGTTTATAACAACGGTATCAGAGACTATGTTAATGAAATAACCGGCGAGGAAAGACTTTCTTCCATTCAGTTTTGGCAAACCGAAAGAAAGGGTAAAGACCGTGAGGATAAGCCCGAATATAAGGTTAAGATAAACGCTGCAATAGCATTCAGCAACCGCCATCCTTTAAAGGAATATTATCATAACTCAAGCTGGCTTGAGCATGGCGGTGTTCCCGAAAAAGCAACAAGAAGTGCATTAGTTTCGCAAATTGATGCTTATATAAAACAAACGAATAAGTATAAATCAAATGAAAGCAAGATAACCTTTTCGGATGTTGAGGAATGCTTGGTTTTGGTTATATCTTCATTTTCAACCATAACCTCTTATGAAAACCAAACCAAAAAGGCTATTACCAATAAGTTTATATACGAAGCGATGACCGACTTTTTGCGTCATCAGCTTGAGGTATATTTTATTGAAAACAAGGCCGAGGCTGATAAAATCGCCGACCAGGTGCTAGTTAACAAGAGAAGCCGTGAAAAAAGCGAAAGGGAAAGAATAAACCTCAAGAAAACCCTATCTACCGGCAACTCGATGGTTGATAGAGTTCAAAAGTTTGTTGATTGCCGTTCGAGAGATATATCCGAGCGAGAGCTCTATATAGTTGAGGGTGATTCGGCTTTAGGCTCTTGTAAATTGGCAAGAGATGCGGCTTTTCAGGCTATAATGCCGGTTCGCGGTAAAATTCTTAACTGCTTAAAGGCTGAATACGATAAGATTTTCAAGAGTGAGATTATAACTGATTTGCTAAAAGTTCTCGGTTGCGGTGTTGAGGTTAAATCAAAGGCTAATAAGGGCCTTTCGAATTTCGACCTTGCAAATCTTCGTTGGAATAAGATAATAATATGCACCGATGCCGATGTTGACGGTTTCCATATCAGAACCCTTATTTTAACAATGATTTATCGCCTTATGCCAACCCTTATTAGAGAGGGAAGGGTGTTTATTGCTGAAACCCCACTTTATGAGATAAACACAAAGGGTATGACCTATTTCGCTTATGATGAAAGCGAAAAGAGAGAAATTCTCGAAAAAATAGGTAATGAAAAATATAACATTCAGCGCTCTAAGGGACTTGGTGAAAACCAACCCGATATGATGAGCCTTACTACTATGAACCCCGATACGAGAAGGCTTATTAAGATTTTACCCGAGGATGCTGAGAGAACAAGCGAAATGTTTGATTTGTTGCTCGGTGATAACTTGGCAGGCAGAAAAGATTATATTTCCGAAAACGGATATATGTATTTAGATGAAGCTGATATTAGTTAATTCGTAATTCGTAATGCGTAATTCGTAATTAAGGGATGAAAAAAGAATGGAAAACATAATAGTCATAAAAAGCAAGGCTTTTGCAATAAGAATCGTTAAATTAAGTAAATACCTTAGCGACAATAAAAAAGAATATGTTTTGTCAAAACAAATACTAAAAAGTGGAACTAGTATAGGTGCAAATGTTAAAGAAGCTATTAGAGGTCAAAGTAAAGCTGATTTTTATGCAAAAATGAATATAGCTCTTAAGGAAGCCAGCGAAACTGAATATTGGCTTGAAATACTTAACGAAACAGATTATATAGATAATGGATTATTTGAAAGTATTTATTCCGATTGCACAGAACTCATAAAAATTTTAATGTCTATAACCAAAACTCAAAAGGGTGATTTGTAATTACGCATTACGAATTACGAATTACGAATTGGAAGGATGGAAAAATGGCTCCGAGAAAGAAAAAAGAAGTAGAGGCTCCAAAGAAAAAGAATGCTAACGCATATATTGCGGGAGCGGGAACTGTTATGGACCAACAGGTAACCGAGGCATTAAAATCTAATTTTATGCCTTATGCTATGAGTATCATAGTTTCCCGCGCCATCCCCGAAATAGATGGTTTCAAGCCTTCGCACAGAAAGTTGTTATACACTATGTATAATATGGGGCTTTTAAACGGCAATACAATTAAATCAGCAAACATAGTGGGTAGAACAATGCAGCTAAACCCTCATGGAGATGCCGCCATTTATGAAACGATGGTGCGTTTGTCCGAGGGTAATGAGGCTCTTTTGCACCCCTTTGTCGCTTCAAAGGGCTCGTTTGGTAAGGCTTATTCAAGGGATATGGCTTATGCCGCTTCTCGTTATACCGAGGCAAAATTAGCTCCCATTTCGGCCGAGCTTTTCGCTGATATCGATAAGGATACGGTTGATTTTGTTGATAACTATGATGCAACAATGAAAGAGCCTGTGCTTTTCCCCGTAACCTTCCCAACTGTGCTTGTTAACTCTAATATGGGTATTGCGGCAGGTATGGCAAGCTCGATTTGTTCCTTTAACTTAAAAGAGGTTTGCGAAACAACCATTGCTTATATTAAGGACAACGATATCAATGTTGCCGATACCCTTTTAGCCCCCGATTTCCCCATAGGCGGCGAGATTTTATATGACCGTGAGGCTATGGAAAAGATTTATGAAACGGGCAGAGGCGGTTTTAAGGTTAGAGGCGTTTATAGTTATGATAAATCAAATAACTGCATTGATATAACCGAAATCCCGCCCTCAACTACAAGTGAAGCTATAATCGAAAAGGTTATTGAGCTTGTTAAGGCGAAAAAGATAACCGAAATCAATGATATTCGTGATGAAACCGACCTTGGCGGTTTGAAGATTACCATTGACCTGAAAAGAGGAACTGACCACGAGAAGTTAATGAAAAAGCTTTTCAAGATGACTCCTTTAGAGGATAGCTTTTCTTGCAATTTTAATATTCTTATTGCCGGCTCTCCGAGGGTTATGGGCGTGAAGGAAATTATATCCGAGTGGGTGGCATTCAGAGAAGAATGTGTCAGAAGAAGGATTTTCCATAAGCTTGCAAAGGCAAAGGATAAGCTCCATCTTTTAAAGGGACTTGAAAAAATCCTCCTTGATATTGATAAGGCTATTAAGATTGTTCGTGAAACCGATGAGGAAGCTCAGGTTGTTCCAAACCTTATGATAGGCTTTGGAATTGATAAAATTCAGGCAGACCATGTTGCTGAAATTAAGCTCCGCCATTTAAACCGTGAATATATCTTAAAGCGCACCGCTGAGATTGAGCAGTTGATTGCTGAGATTGAGGATATGGAGGCAATTCTCAAATCCAAAACTCGAGTGCTTAAGATTATTATTAAAGAGCTTGAAAGCGTTATTTCAAAATATGGTAAAGACCGCAAAACCAAGATTATTGCGGCTTCAGCCGAGGATGAAATCAGCGAAGAGGAATTAAAGGATACCTCTCCTGTAACCCTTTTCTTTACTAAGGATGGTTATTTCAAGAAAATCACCCCATTGTCGCTTAGAATG
>CAJGDQ010000028.1 GCA_904502215.1 Clostridiaceae bacterium | reverse complement strand
GGTGAGCTTAATGCCCTTATGAGAACAACCGTTGCATTCACTCAGATGAGCGGAAGTCAGGCCGCAAATGTTATTCCACCAAAGGCTACAATGCTTTCAAATCTCCGCCTTAATCCTATAGATACAATGGACACGGCGCTTGAATATATAAAGAAAACCGTAAACAACCCAGATATTGAAATCACTGCGGTTGACGGAATGAATCCAAGCCGTATTTCAAGAACCGATTGCGAGGGTTGGGAAAAGGTTGCGAGTGCTGTTGCATCCACTTGGAAAGGAAGCATTGTATCACCTTATCTTATGGTGCAGTGCTCGGATAGCCGCCATTACGGAAGAATTTCCGATAAGGTTTATAGATTTTCGGCTATGGACCTCACAAGCGAAGAGAGAGCAACTATTCACGGAAATAATGAAAGAATAAGAGTTGATGCTCTTCATAGAACGGTTGAATTTTATATTAGGCTTATAAAACAATGTTAAAAAAGGTGTGGCTTTCGCCACACCTTTTTACATTTTAATTATTTTAGCATTTAGAAGCTCGGCTTCCTCTTGAGAATGGGTTATGAGAATAATCGGTTTATCCTTTGCAACCTCTAAAATATGTTTAGCGCATATTTCAAGGTTTTTTTCATCAAGCCCTGTAAAAGGTTCATCAAGTAAAAGATAATCGAAATCCTGACTTAAAGCTCTGGCTATTGTGGCTCTTCGTTCCATACCGCCCGAAAGCTCGTTTGGTTTAAGGTTTGCAGTTTCTTTAATGCCGAGGGCTTTGAGATTTTGAAGAGCAGTTTCTTTAGTTGCTCCAAAAAGGATTATGTTTTCAATAACCGATTTAAAGGGAAGCATGCGGTTTTCTTGAAAAACGATGGAGGGTTTTAGTCCATCTTCGATGGAAATTTTACCCTCGTTTAACTTTTCAAGACCTAAAATCAATCGCAAAAGGGTTGTTTTTCCGCAACCGCTTTGACCGAAAAGGCAAATTTTATCACCTTTTTCAATATTTAAGGAAAAGTCCTTAATAATCTGTTTTTCGCCGTATGCAAAAGAGATATTATGGAGTTTTATCATTTCGAATACCTCCTAACAACTGCTTTAATTATCTTTTCAAGAATTATTGAAAGGATGGCAACAACGGCGGTAATTGCAAAAACCTCGGCCGTTTCGATATAAATTTTAGCTTCTTGAAGCATATTGCCAAGGGAATTTGCGGGTCGGCATATAACCTCAGCGGCAACGCCCGATTTCCAGGCAAAGCCTAAGGCTGTTAATGCAGTTGAAATAAGGGATGGCAAAATAAAGGGCAGTTTTATCTCAAAAAAGGTTTTGATATTATCAAGTTTATAAACCTTTGCCAGCTCCAAATATTTTCCATCAATATTATCCAGTCCCGATTTCATAGTTGACCAAATCATTGGAAGCACCATTAAAAAGGCAATAAATATCGGTAAATCGTCTGATTTAAACCAAACTAAAGCTAAGATTATAAATGATGCAACAGGAACCGCTTTGATGAGCTTTAAAATGGGTGAGAAAAGGGCATCGAACAGTTTTGAATGATAAGATGCAACTGCGCCCAAAACGCCCAAAACAACCCCTAGAGCATACCCTATGATAATTCTTAAAAGGGACAATAAAACCGATATATAAAATTTTTCGGTTTTTGTAAGTTCCAGTAACGTTTTTAAGGTTGCAAGGGGAGTTGGAATTAAAAATTCTTGGGCTATTATCATAGAGGCTAACTGCCATATTGCTAACCAAAACAGAAATATGGCAGTAGTTTTTAAAATGTTTTTATTTTGCTTCATAATAGAAGTCATCCTTCGGTAATGCACCGCCGATACTCTGGGGGTTGCTTTCATTTAGGAAGTTGAGATATGCCGAAAGATTTGTTTTAAGTTCTTTGCCTTCTTGGAATGCAATGTTGCAGTAGGGAATAGCAGCCTTAGCGGCAGCGGCGGGAGTAACAATTTCATATTTTTCGCAAAGTGCGGCAGCGGTTTCTATATCGCTGTTAACCGCAGTTATAGAATCTTTATAATCCTTAAGGAATGCCTTAACTGCCTCAGGATTTTGCTCTATAAACTCATTTCTCGCAATAACACAACCCATAACAAGCTTGGTATCGCTGATTTTATCCCATTCCTTGCTTATATCAAGAACAATTTTAGCATCCTTGTTTTTAAGTGTTATATTTGTTGCAACAGGCTGTGGAGCAACAACAATTGCCTTATCGCTGAGATTAACATGGGCGATAAGCTCGGTAGGCTGAGTAACAAACTTAACAGTTACATCCTCGCCAACCTTTAAACCGTTTTTCTCAAGAACATAATTGATAATATATTCGGGGTTTGCGCCTTGACCGGTTGAAAGAATTGTTTTACCCTTAAGGTCCTTTATAGTTTTAATTTCTTCACCCTTAGCAACAACATTTAAAACACCTAAGGTGTTGATAGCGATAACCGAAACTCCGCCGTTTGTTTTGTTATAAAGGGTGGAAGCCAAGTTGGTTGCAACTGCGGCAATATCGGCTTCTTTGTTGCCGATTTTAGCAACGATTTCTTCATTTGAACCAACGAGGTTAAACTTGTAATTGAGCAAGCCCTCGTTTTTCTCGGCCTTATCCATAAGGGGAGCCATACCAATACCGGTTGGTCCCTTGATGGCAAAAACATTTGCAGTAACATCAAGTTTTTCGATAACGGGTTCTTTCGGCTCGCCACAAGCGGTAAGTCCTAATGCTAAAAGAAGAACCAAAACTAAACTAACAATTTTTTTCATAATTAATCACCTTTACCTTATTTTCTTGCCTTGAAATATAGCCATTTTTCTCTAAATCATCAAGGCTTCGGTAGAGAGAGGCTCTGCTGATACCAAGCATTTTAGAAAGATTGGTCATATTCTTGGGCAAAATTGAAATATTATCCTCATCAGCGATACCAATTATATAGTTGAAAACCGTATCCTCGGTATTGCTGCAAGAAATCAAATTAAGTTTTTTATTTAAAAAACGGATTTTGCTTGATAAAAAAGAAATATAATTTTCAGCGCATTTTGGGAAAAGAGCAAAAATTTTGCTTAATATCTCTTTAGGAAGAAATAGAATTTCCATTTCTGTTTTAGCTTTGATGGTTGTAACATAAGACGCATCTTCGTTAAAAACTGCGGCAGCGCCAAAGCATTCGCCCGAGCTAAAATTATTCAAAAGAAGGTTTTTATCGTTAGTGGCAATAGCGTTACCTTTAACAATATATCCGATAGCGTTCTCGAAACTTTTAGCTGAAAAAATAATTTCACCTTTTTTGAATTTTTGAAGCTCAGGGAAGAGGGAAATAACCGATTTTTTATCCTCTTCTGCTAATCCGTTTAAAAGAAATAAGTTTTCGTATTTTTTCATAATCCCCTCAAAACTGTTTCAAATGAAACACTTTTTATTTAATTATAACATAAAAGAAGAATTTGTCAAGGTTTTAACAAAATAAAAAAAGTGCGGAAAACCGCACCTTTTTGTTATGACTGTTCTTCTAATCTTTTTTCAACTTCTTCGGGGGAATAATAGTTTTCTTCAAAGATAAAATCTTTAATTTCCTGTTCGGCTTTCTTAAGGTCATAAACATAACACCAAGCGCCGCCGATAGTTTTTCCAACACCCTTAACATTATCGTTAGGAATGCTCAATTGCTCGAACTCGGGAGTGCTCAAAACTGCCCAAAGTCCCATAGAAATAATATCGTTGGTTGAAAGGGAGGTTTGACATTCCTCAACAACCATACTTGCAAGCTCGGGAAGTTTCAAGGGATTCATAGTTTTAACCTTTGCAAACATAGCGGTTAAAACCTCTTTTTGCCGATTTCCACGCTCGATATCGCCATCGGTATGCCTGATTCTTGCATAGCAAACCGCTTGTGCGCCATTTAACTCTTGAACACCTGATGATTCGAGTTTGGGGCAATCTATATCGCCAAAATCGGTTGTTGGTATTACATAGGAATTAAGCTCCTTAAACTCGGCTTCATCAACATCAAGGGTAACGCCACCCATAAAGTCGATAATTCTTGCCAATTCAAAGAAATTCATTGTAACATAATCGGTTATCTCAAGACCTAAGTTTTGGTTAAGGGTTTTAACCGAGAGCTGAGATTTTCCGTATGCATAGGCGTGGGTTAGCTTGTCCCATCCGTGACCGTCAATAGAAACCCTGGAATCTCGGGCGATAGAGGTCAGCTTAATTTTTTTATGGTTTTTATCAATGGTTAGGATAACATTAGCGTCCGAGCGGCCGGTATTATCATCGGCTCTGGTATCTAGTCCCAAGAGAGCTATATTTTTAATACCATCATAATCAGAGGTTGAAATTCCTAAATCACTTTCATCTAAAGGCTTTCTTTCGATTTTATTAAGCAGGGAATACCCATAAATATAAAATCCTATGCAAAAAACCAATAATAGACTTAAAACAACCAAAATAGCTCTTTTCAGTCTGCTTTTGCGCTTTCTTTTTTTCTTTTTAGGGGTTTTTCGATTGCTTGAATGGGATGAAATATCCCTGTTTGAACTGGAATAAATATCCTTAGGAGATTCAGGATATAATTCATCACTCATTTTAATTTCAAAACCGTTTATATTATATTTGTTAGACATATAACACCTCAAAAAAATGAGATTGATAAAAATATCAATCTCATTATATATAACTTTTATAAATTTGTAAAGTAAATCATTCGATAACAGTTCCTCTTTTAATACTTTCTTCGCCATATTTTTGCCTTAGTTTATAAACCGAGTCCTCAATCTTTTCTATTTCTTCTTGTTTTATATCGTTGCCGAAAATATCCTGTTGGATTGCATTGGCTTCGGTTTTAAGATTTATTGCCCTAAGTCCTACCGAACGTAAGGGCTCGCCAAAGGTATAGTTCTTGCAAAAAAGCTCAAAACCTTTTTTGGCTAAAATTAAAGAACTGTTTGTGAAATCATTAAAGGAATGGCTGAACTCTTTAACATTTAATGAGGCGGTTCTTATATGCACCTGAACACCGCCTGCATATAATTCATTTTCCCTTAAACTATCGCAAATATGCTGAGAAAATTCAAGAAAAGCTTTCCAAACCGAAGAGTTATCGCAAAAGTCTTTTGAGCAGGTGATAGATTTTCCAATGCTCTTTGGCTTTTCAATAGCATCATATATCGAAACGGGAGAGTTATCCTCGCCTAAAGCATATTTTTTAAGGTCTAAGCCGTTTTTACCGAGAAGTCTTTTCAAGGTTTCATCATCGCAAAGTGTTAAATCACCGATGGTATGAATACCATTGCTTTTAAGCTTTTCACAGGTTTTTTTACCAACAAAAAGCAAATCGGAAATGGGAAGAGGCCAAACCTTTTGCTTGAAATTTTCTCGGGAGATAACCGTAACGGCATCGGGCTTTTTCATATCCGAGCCGAGCTTTGCAAAGATTTTATTAAAGCTTACTCCAACCGAAACAGTAAGCCCCAATTCCTTTTTTATATCAGTTCTGATTTTATGAGCGATTTCTTCGCCGCTACCGAAGAGAACGGTGCTTCCCGTAACATCAAGCCAACATTCATCTATTCCGAAAGGCTCAATCATATCGGTATACCTCTGATAGATTTTATGAACCTTTTTAGAATATTCCTTATATTTATCCATCATAGAGGGAAGAGTTATAAGCTCTGGACATTTGGCTTTAGCTTCGAATATTGCTTCAGCAGTTTTAACACCATAGCTTTTGGCAATTTCATTTTTAGCAAGAACAATGCCGTGGCGGTTTTCCTTATCACCGCAAACTGCAACCGGCATATTCTTAAGGGTTGGATTAAAAAGCAGGGAAACCGAGGCGAAAAAATTATTTAAGTCTGAATGAAGAATTATTCTGTCTTTCATTTTCTCACCCTCCCCGAACAGTTGTTCTTATTATAAACCTTTTTTATATAAATGTAAAGAGGGAATTACATATTAAATTTTTCCAATGCTTTGATATGTAGTCGCTCGGTGTGGCGCTTGCTATAATTTATAATATAGGAGATTTCCTCAAGTGTTTTGCCGAAAACATATTTTTGAAATAAAAGCTCGCAAAGTGTTTCATCGCCAACCTCGGATATTTTTAATTCAATATCCTTCCTTAATGCCTTTGCTTTTAATATTTTTTGGTTATAATAATCCTTATTTTCGGGATTCTTTAAAAGCATTTGATAATATCTTTCTATTAGTGTTTCTTGGTTTAAATAGCTGTTTAGGTATTCTTTTTTCTTTTGCATTTTTTACCCCTGAGTTTCGGAAGGATTAAAGCAACAAACTGACCGTAACTATAATTAGTTTTGTTTTGGTTATTATAATCTTGGCATTTTCTCAAAATTTCATTTATAGGTGAATTATAACGTTCTCTTTTTCTTTTAAGTTCTTTTTGCCTTAATTTTTCGCCTTTTTCTTTGCAACTATCAGAGCAATAGCCGTTATTACTTTCTTTAAGCCTAGCACCGCAACAGCGGCAATGGGTAATTTCCTTTTCCTCAATCGATGAAGAATTGCAAAACGGGCAAACTGCATTTTTTTCATAAGGCGGATTAGAGAGTCCGTGAGTTTCGGTTAAAAATACGGCCTCTTCAAATTCTGCACCACAGGTTTTGCAAATAAGCATAAAAAACAACTCCTTATTCCTTTTTAAATAAAAAGAAATAAAGAGCCATTTTGTAAACCTATTTTTCTAATCCAATTAATAATCCGCCCTTTTCAGCATAAAAACTGCAAAGACCTCCGCAAGAATAAATTTCAATATCGGCATTTTTAAAATCGGTTAAGATTAATTCCTTGAGCTTTTGTGCACCAATTTGGTTAAGGCAATTGGCAATTCTAACCTTGCCACCCGAATAACCTAATTCTTTCATTGTTTTAATAATTGAAGAAATTGCTTTATCTTGGCCTCGGCATTTATCAAGCAGCTCTAGGTCGCCTTTGTTACTTGCCTTCCCAACGGCTCTAATACCAAGTATTCCCGCCGCCTTTGAGGCTAATTTGCTAACCCTACCGTTATTAGCAAGATTTCGCATTGATTCAAGCATAAAAATTAGTGCAGTTGATTTTGAATATTCTGAAAACTCCTTACATATATCTTCAAAGGAATTTCCATTTAGATAAAGCTCGGCAATCTTTTCGATTAAAAGCTTCATTTCAGGACCGGTTGAAAGGGAATTAAAAACAAAAACCTTTCTATCGGGATATTTTTCCTCATAAATATCTTTGGCAATACAAGCGGCATTATAACTGCCCGAAAGCTCGGCGGTTATAGTTATGCAAATGATTTCCTTTTCATCGCCGAATGAATTTAGCCAATCCTCAGGGTTAGGGCATGAGGTTGATGATTTGCCGGAATATTTAAGTAAAGCTTCAACCATTTCCTCAACATCAAGGTTTATATCATCTAAGTATTCTTTTTCATCGGTTATAATTTTTAAGGGTGCGGTTGCAATAGAAACACCATTGAGGGTTATCCTATCAGCCGAAGAATCGGTAACAATTTTCATTAAAATATATCCTTTCAAGTTTTATTAAATTATAAATTCAACAGCGAAAAATATCAAACTACTGTTATGATTATGAATTCTATTTTTATTTTTTAAACTCTACTGAGGAGAGAAAATTTAAAAAAATTTAAAAAAACACTTTACAACTTTATCTTAATAAAGTATAATAGAGTTACAAATTAATTTTAAGGAGAAATTAAAATGAAAAAATTATTAGCGATTGTTTTATGTCTTATTATGGTTTTTAGCTTTGCTGCTTGCGGCAACGAGGCTAAAATCGTTGTTGCCGAGAAGGAATCGGCAGGCGAGGGTGTTGCAACAACCGATAAGGAATTTGCGGATTACACCTATACCGCTGTTGATACTCAGGCAAAGGCTCTTATGGAAGTTAATGCAGGCACTGCAGACGCTGCCATTGTTGACTATGTAATGTCTATAGGCTCTATCGGTGAAGGCACTGATTATGAGGCTTTAGTAGTTGATGGCGAAGGCTATGCTCCCGAAGAGTATGGTATTGCTTTCAGAAAAGGCTCTGACTTAACCGCTAAGGTTAACGAGATTATCCGCAAATTAAAGAATGATGGCAAGCTTGAGGATATTGCTGAAACCTATAAGCTTGATGAAATTCTTTTAGGCGAAAAAGAGACCGATGCTTTCAAACAGGCTGATAAGGATTCTGATTATAAATATGTTATGGATAAGGGCGAGCTTGTTATCGGTATTACATATTTTGCTCCTATGAACTATCAGAACGAGGATGGCGAGCTTATCGGTTTCGAAACTGGGTTTGCTAAGGCTGTATGTGCTGAGCTTGGCGTTACCGCAAAGTTCCAAGAGATTAGCTGGGCTGCTAAGGAAACCGAGCTTGCAGCTAAGAATATTGACTGCATTTGGAATGGTATGACCATCACTCCCGAGAGAGAAGAAAATATGAGCGTTTCTATTCCTTATATGCAGAACAAACAGGTTAAGGTTGTTAAATCTAAATAATTCAAGAGGTTTAATAAATAATGACTTTTCAGCAGGTAGCATTAAGCTTGGCTGAGGGATTTTTAGAAAATTGCAGGTTGTTCATTGAAACCCTGCTTTTTTCTATCCCGCTGGGTTTAATAATTAGTTTCGGCTCGATGTCTAAATTCAAGCCGTTAAGTATGTTAATAAAGGTTATTGTCTGGTGCATAAGAGGAACACCTCTTATGCTTCAGCTTTTTGTTGTCTTTTATGTTCCGGGACTTGTTTTCGGAGTGCCTATGAGAAATAGAATGTTAGCGGCGCTTGTTGCATTTGTGATAAATTATGCATGCTATTTTTCCGAGATTTTCAGAGGCGGTATTGAAAGCATTTCTAAGGGACAATACGAGGCGGGACAAGTTTTGGGACTTTCAAAATCCCAAATTTTCTTCAAGATTATTCTTTTGCAGGTTACAAAAAGAATAATGCCTCCTATGAGTAATGAAATTATTACTTTGGTTAAGGATACATCGTTAGCCAGAGTTATAGCAGTTAGTGAAATATTGCTTGCGGCTGAGCGCTTTGCAGGTAAGGGACTAATATGGCCTTTGTTCTTTACAGGGGTTTATTTCCTTGTATTCTGCGGCGGCTTAACACTTCTTTTCGGTTATATTGAAAAGAAGATGAGCTATTTTAATTAAGGAGGGAAAGCTATGCCAGTTTTAGAGGTTAAAAATATCAAAAAAAGCTTTGGCAAAACCGAGGTTTTAAAGGATATCGGCTTTTCTCTCGAAAAGGGCGAGGTTTTATCAATAATCGGTTCTTCGGGAAGCGGTAAAACAACCCTTTTGCGTTGCCTTAATTTTCTTGAAACCGCTGATGAAGGCTCAATATCGGTTAATGGAAAGGTTATCTTTGATGCATCGGCTGAAAAGAAATTAACTGAAGCTGAAATTAGCGAAAATCGTTTGCATTTTGGCCTTGTTTTCCAGTCCTTCAACCTTTTTCCGCAATATAATGTTCTTGAAAATATAACCTTAGCGCCAACTCTTTTAAAGAGGGGAACGCCTGAGCAAATCAAAGAGGAAGCTTTAGCCCTTATTGAGAGGGTTGGACTTTCTGAGAAGATAGAAAACTACCCCTGTCAGCTTTCGGGAGGTCAGCAACAGCGTGTTGCAATTGCTCGAGCTTTAGCTATGAAGCCTGATATTCTATGCTTTGATGAGCCAACATCGGCATTAGACCCCGAGCTCACAGGTGAAGTTTTAAAGGTTATAAGAGACCTAAAAAGCAGTGACAGCACAATGATAGTTGTTACTCACGAAATGGAGTTTGCCCGTTCGGTTTCGGATAAGGTTATTTTTATGGCTGACGGTGTTATTGAAGAAATGGGAACTCCCAAAGAGGTGTTTGAAAATCCCAAATCCTTAAAAACCAAGAACTTTTTAAACAAGGTGGATTAAATGAAAAAGAATCCATTATTAGAAGAACTATTTGAGCTAATAGCATCTCTTGAAACCGCTGAGGACTGCGAAATGCTCTTCGAGGACCTATGCACTGTTAAGGAAATCGAGCAAATGGCTCAAAGAATTGCCGCTGCTAAACTTTTAATCGAGGGAAAAACCTATCAGCAGGTAATAGAAAATTGCGACATTTCCTCGGCAACCTTAAGCCGTGTTTCCCGTTGTGTTAGATATGGCGAGGGTTATAATAAGTTTTTGAAATAAAAAAAGCAAACAAATAAGGGTGGCACTCTAAAGGACAAAAAAAGCTGTGTAGAAAATTTCTACACAGCTTTTAATTTTGTCTTAATACCGTAACAAGCAGGACTTTTAGTCACTCAAACGTCACTTTTTACAAACGAACACCATTTATTCGATAAATTTTTATTTATCTCTTGGTTAGTTTTTTGCACCAAGTCCATTTTCCGCATTTAGTGCACTTCAACAATCTTTTGGATGGAGTTTGCATTAACAAGGCAATCCCTTTATAGTTAGGAACAAACATATGTTGACAGTTCTTACATTCATAATACCCTGTCTCCACCTTAAATTTAAGAGCAATAATACAAGGAATTATAAATAGTATAACAGACACTATTATCAAAAAGTCTTGAAATCCACATTCAGGAACAAGGAGTGATATTAAAGTAATCAAACAAATAAGTGCCACCATGCTGATTGCAACAATC
>CAJGDQ010000027.1 GCA_904502215.1 Clostridiaceae bacterium | reverse complement strand
ATATTAGCGGCAGTTTTATATCTTGCGGCGGCTTCTCTTATGATTTTTTTGTTTTATAGGCTAATGATTTCTTCAAGGGGTTTGTTAGATGAAATTCCCTCGTTTTTCGGGCCTATAAGTGATTTTATAGAAAAATTAAGGGATAAATTTTCCTCATTTTTCTTGTCGTTTTCTCCCGATTTATCAGAGCAAATAGGAATGATAGTTTCGGAATTGATAGAAGGATTGAGACATTCTTTAACCTCTTTTTTATCCTCTTTTGCAACGGGTTTTGCCTCGAAAACGCCATCATTTTTGTTTGCGGGATTGGTTTCCTTGGTTGCAAGTTGTTATATTGCAAAGGATTTTGAGGGGCTTGCCAAATTTTTTAAAAGCATTATCGGAAACGGAAAATATGAAACTGTTATTAAGGTAAAATCTATTCTTTCAAATAGTATTTTAAAGCTCTTAAAAGGCTATCTTATCTTAACTGCAATAACTTTTATAGAGCTTTTTATCGGGTTTTTGATAATAGGGGTTAAACATACATTTTTATTCGCGTTTCTAATAGCATTCATTGATTTGTTGCCTGTTTTCGGAACGGGAACTGTGCTTATCCCTTGGGGACTGATTTCGATAATTTTGGGTAATAGCTTTACGGGATTTTCCATTCTTTTTTTATACCTTTTTATAACCGTTGCGAGAAACTTTTTAGAGCCGAAAATCATCGGCTCTCAAATAGGAATTAACCCGCTTTTTACCCTTATCGCTATGTTTGCAGGACTTAGACTTTACGGCTTTTTGGGGCTTGTTATTTTTCCTGTAATTTTGATAGTTGTTATTAAATATTATAAAAACGAGCTGGAAGCTGAGGCAGAAAAAAATCTTTCGCATAATATGTAATGTGGTGCTTGGAATTTAGAAAACACCTATGCGGAGTGGAAGAAATGAGAAGCTTTAAAATTAAAACGGAAACGGTAACCTATGCCATAAAAGGCAGGGAAATATTAAGGAAAAACGGCTTTGAAGCGAGGATTGAAAAATCGGGTTCCCAAAACGGTAGAGGCTGTAGCTATGTTATTGAAGCTTCGGGCTCAGGAACGGCTGAAACAATTCTAAGAAAAGCCGGAATAAAGTTTTCTGAAATAGAAGAAATTTGAGGGCGTGTCAACGCCCTTTTTTATGAGGTGATTTTTTGATATATTTTGATAATGCCGCAACAACGGGTAAAAAACCGCAGTCGGTCATAAAGGCGGTGGATGATGCCCTTAAATTTTTGAGTGCAAACCCCGGAAGAAGCGGCCACGAATTATCGGCTAAAACGGCTGAA
Source organism: Clostridiaceae bacterium (assembly GCA_904502215.1). GTDB lineage: Bacteria > Bacillota > Clostridia > Oscillospirales > Acutalibacteraceae > UBA737. The sequence goes on along the minus strand of CAJGDQ010000027.1, from coordinate 9,382 downwards.
AAAATATTTGAGGTTAGGCAAAAAACTGCTGATTTTTTCGGAGCTTCGGGGCCTGAAAATGTTGTTTTCACCCTAAACTGCACCCATAGTATAAACTGCGTTTTAAAGGGTGTTTTAAACAAGGGGGACCACGTGATAGTTTCCTCTCTCGAACATAATGCCGTTATGAGACCCTTGAAAAAAATGAAGGTTCCCTTCGATATGGCAAGGGTTTCTCTTGAAAATGATGATGAAACCGTTATGGAATTTGCCAAGAAAATAAGGCCTAACACAAAGCTCATTCTAACAACAGGAGCTTCTAATGTTTTGGGTAAAATTTTGCCTATAAAAAGGATTGGAGAGCTTTGCAAAAAGAGGGGGATTTTGTTTGCTGTTGATGCGGCTCAATCGGCAGGTGTTATCCCTATAAATATGCAAGAAATGGGCATTGATTACCTTTGCATAGCATCTCATAAAGGACTTTATGCTCCCATGGGAACAGGCATTTTAATAGCCGAAAAACCAATTGAAAACACCCTTATTGAAGGCGGAACAGGCACTAATTCAATAGAACTTTTTCAACCGAGATTTTTGCCTGAAAGAATGGAGAGCGGAACGGTTAATGTTTCGGGAATTATGGGGATTGGAGCAGGTATTGATTATGTGAAAGAAATAGGGCTCGAAAGACTTTATAACCACGAAATGAATTTAACCGAAATGTTATATGATAGGCTGAAAAACAACCCTGAAATAGAGCTTTATACACCCTGGCCAAAAAGGGCCTTATATGCTCCTGTTTTATCCCTTAATTTAAAGGAAATTCCGAGCGAAAAAACAGCTATGGTATTAAGTGCCAACGGTATTGCAGTCAGAGGCGGACTTCATTGCTCTCCTATGGCGCATAAGCAAATCGAAACGCTGGAAACAGGCTGCGTTCGGGTCTCCTTTGCAACATTCAACACCGAAACTGAGGTTAAGCGGTTTTTGAATGTTATAAGCGATAAAAATTTCTTAAAAAACTTAAAAAAAGCTATTGAATGAAAGGGTTATATATGATATTATTATATTGATAAATTATATTAGCAAAGGATGTTGAGCGGTGAGTGGTGTATTAAATGCGATATACTCGGCCTGGAATCAGATAGTTTATGCTGTTTCAAATCTCAGAATCTTGGATATTCTCGATATTTTGGTTATCGCCTTTATAATTTATAAGGCGATAGGATTTTTGCGCACTTCAAGAGCAGGTCAGCTTTTTAAGGGTATTCTTATTTTGCTTGCAGTTTATGTTATATCAATTTGGTGGGATTTAGTAACACTTAAGTGGCTTTTATCCAAAGTGGTTGATGCCGCAATTATAGCCGCTGTTGTTATATTCCAACCCGAGCTTCGCAGAATACTTGAAAAGGTTGGCAGAACAAAATTTGGCCGAGGTCAGTTGTTCGATGGCTCAGCATCCGATATAGAAAAGAATATCGAGGATGTTTCAAAGGCTGTTGGAATGATGCAGGAAAAACGCATTGGCGCTCTTATTGTTTTTGAAAGAACAACCCAGCTTGGCGATATAATCAATACAGGAACAACGCTTGATGCCGAGTCTTCGGTTTCTATGATTAACAATGTTTTCTTCCCGAAATCTCCTTTGCACGATGGTGCGGTTATCATTCGGGAGGGAAGAATATATGCAGCAGGCTGTATATTGCCTCTTACTCAGAGAGAGGATTTAAGTTCTCAGCTTGGAACAAGGCATAGAGCAGCTATTGGTATGACCGAAAACAGTGATGCGGTTGTTTTGGTTGTTTCAGAGGAAACAGGAACCATATCCTTGGTTCAAAATGGTCAAATAACCAGAAATTACAGCGCTGTTTCAGCAGCAGCCGAGCTTCAAAGCCTCTTGCTAAACCCTGAAGAAAATGAAAAGAGCTTTTCTCTTTCGGCACTTTTCAAGAAAGTGTTTAAGAAAAACGGAAAGGAAGATGAAGAATAATGAAATTTCCTTTTAACTTTTCTTTGAGCAAGCTTTTGGATAATAAGAGGTTTGCAATAGCTTTGTCTATTGTTTTGGCTTTTGTTTTATGGCTTTCGTTGATAGTTAACCAAAAGCCCACTATGGAAAGAACTATCTCGGATATAACAGTTAATGTTAACCTTGAAAACACCTTTGCGGCTGAAAACAATATGAGCATTATCGGAGATATTTCCGAGCAAAAGTTTACTGTTGTTGTTAGAGGTCCCAGTTATGCGGTAGGCTCACTTACAGCTTCCGATTTAAGCCTTTTTGCATCGGCTGCAACGGTTGATTCTCCGGGTGAATATTCTCTTGATGTAGCGTCCGCTAATGCAAATGCTGCCGAATATGAAATTTTAAGCATTTCACCAAGAACACTTAAAATTAATTTCGATTATATGGAAACTAAGGAGTTCACCGTTACCGCTTTGGCTGAGGGCGCAGTTGCCGCTGAGGGACTTATCGCTGAAACAGGAGTTGTTGGCGGCACCGAGAGTGATACTGTTACCATAACGGGACCTAGAACGGTTGTTAACAAGATTGAATCGGTTGTGGCAATTGCTAAGGTTAATAAAACCCTTAGCGTTAGCGAAACCTTTGATGCGGATATTGTTTTATACGATGCCGAGGGAGAGGTTATAAAACCCGACCATTTAACACTAAGTGCTTCAAAGGTTAAGGTTACTGTTCCGATTTCCAAAAAGAAAACAGTGCCTGTTAAGGTTGAGTTTTCAGGATTGCCTCAAGGATTTAATGCGGATAAGCTTTTAGCTTCGGTTGATATTCCGAATGTAACTGTTATCGGAACACCTGAAACCATTGATAAAACCACCTCGGTTTCACTTTCGGCTATACCGCTTAATTTGATTTCTAAGGATAAGAGCAGTTTTGATGTTTCGCCCAAGCTTCCCGAAGGGGTTAGACTTCTTGATACCATCGACCACTTTACTGTTACTGTTAATACCGATGGATATTCAGAAAAAACTCTTATGGTTGGCAATTTTGAGTATAAGGGACTTTCTTCAGGCCTTAAAGCCAGCGGTGCGGCAAGCATTAAAAATGTTAAAATATGCGGTCCTCGCTCGGTTATTAACAAGGTTTCGGCATCTAATGTTTATGCTATGGTTGACCTTACCGATAAAAAGGCGGGCGAGCATACGGTTGACGTTGTTATTTGCTTTAAAGAGTTTGATAATGTTTGGGCAATCGGCACCTATAAAACAACTGTTAATATAAAATAAACTAAGGGCGGCTCTTTAGCCGCCCCATATTTAGCAATTTAAAATCTTCCGCATAGGATATACGGGAGGAATTGCTATGATGGAAAAAATTTTATTCTTAATAACTATCGTTCCTTTGGTTTTAGGAATTTCGGAAATTTTGCATTGGTTAAAGCTTTTGATTTTAAAGCCTCAAAGAACAGTTAAGGTTTATAACGTGATTTTGCTTGAGGAAAAATTTCCGCAGCAGCAAATTGCCTTTTTTGCTGAAAAGTATTTACATAAAAATAACAGCCTGATAGCGCTTTGCGACTTGGTAAAAGAGCAAGATTATGAGGAATGCAGGGAATTGTCATTAAAAAATGATATAGCTTTGTGTTATCAAAATGAGCTTAAGGATATAATGAAGTTTTAAAAAGGAGGTAATCTTATGCCTGAAAATATTGAGAGTATTAAGGGAACAGTGCAAAAGATTACCTATCGAAATGAAGTTAATTCATATACTGTTGCAGAGGTTAAAACAGAAAAGGAAATTCTAACTGTTGTTGGAATATTGCCCTTTTTAAACGAGGGTGATATTGCTGAGTTTTATGGAAAGTTTATAGTTCATTCAACCTATGGTCAGCAATTTTCGGCAACCTCTTTTGAAAGAAAAGCCCCCGAGAATGCGGCGGCTATTTTAAGATATTTATCGGCTGGCGCAATTAAGGGTATAGGCCCCGCAACTGCTAACAAATTGGTTGAAAAATTCGGTGCCGAAACCTTGGATATAATTCTCGAAAGACCAGAAGATTTAACTGCAATAAAGGGAATAACCTTAGCCAAAGCTATGGCTATTAGTGAAGAATATAAAAAACAGTTTGGCATCAGGGATATTATGCTTTTTCTTTCAAAGTATAAGGTTTCTCCCGATAGATGCCTTAATATTTACAGAAGATTTGGCAACAATTCTTGCGATATCATAAAGAAAAATCCTTATACTCTTTGCGAGGAAGGTCTTGACTTTCATTTTGAAACGGCTGAGGATATAGCCTTAGACCTTAACTTCAAAAAGGATAATGAGCTGAGAGTTTCGGCAGGACTTGAATATGTTCTTAGAAAAAATCTTGCTAACGGACATAGCTGTTTGCCGAGGGATAAATTTATAAATGTTGCCTGCCGTTTGCTCGAATGCAAAGAGAGCACGGTTGAAATTTGCTGTGATAGATTAATCCAAAGCTTTCGCTTGATTAGTGATACTATCGATGGTAAAGAATATATAGCTCTTCCAAGCTTTTATTCGGCTGAACAGCATATTGCTGCAAGGCTTTTATCGGTTAAGAGATATATAAATCCGTCTGTTACGGTTGATGAGCTTGAGATTGAGAATGTTGAAAGAAAGCTTGGTATAAAGTTTGAGGAATTGCAAAAACAGGCGATTTTTGAAGCTTTTCAAAATGGTATTTTGATTTTAACGGGTGGCCCCGGAACGGGAAAGACGACTACTCTTAACGCTATTATAAAGCTTTTCGAAAACCGAAATCTTGATATTGAGCTTGCGGCTCCAACAGGAAGAGCCGCCAAAAGAATGACCGAGCTTACAGGCAAAGAGGCCAAAACCATTCATAGACTTTTAGAGGTTGAGTGGGGCGAGGGCGACCAAAGGCATTTCGCAAGAAATGAGAAAAACCCTCTTGACTGCGAGGTTATAATCATTGATGAGGCATCTATGATTGATAGTCTCTTGTTTGATGATTTATTAAAGGCATTAAAGCTTTCTTGCCGAATAATTTTAGTAGGGGATTCAGACCAGTTACCAAGCATTGGAGCCGGTAATGTGCTTGGCGATATTTTAGCCTCAGAGGCTTTTCCTGCTATTAGGCTCAATAAGGTTTTCCGTCAGGCTGAGAAGAGCAAAATAATAACCAATGCCCATTCAATTATAAGGGGCGAAAAGGCCGATTTTTCAGATAAAACTTCTGACTGCTTCTTTATGAGAAGAGAGGATAAATATTCGGCGGTTAGGACTATTGTTGAGCTTGTAACCGAAAGATTGCCTGCAAGGTATGGGATAAATCCTTTGACCGACATTCAAATTCTTTGTCCATCAAGAATGCTTGAAACAGGAACGATTAACATTAATAATATCTTGCAGGATAGACTAAATCCTCATAAAAAAGGAAATCCTCAGCTTCAGTTTAAGGGCTTTTATCTTCGAGAGGGAGATAAGGTTATGCAAATCAAGAATAATTATGATTTGCAGTTTAAAAAGGATAATGGGGAATATGGCAGCGGAATTTTTAACGGCGATGTTGGTTTTATAACCGAGATTGATTTAAGAGGCGGCATTTTAAAGGTGCGCTTTGATGATAAGGAAGCTACATATTTTTCGGAGGATTTAGGACAGTTGGAATTGGCTTATGCTGTAACGGTTCATAAAAGTCAGGGAAGCGAATATAATTGTGTTATATTGCCCTTATCCGATATTCCCGGAAAGCTTAAATACCGCAATTTGCTCTATACTGCGGTTACCAGGGCTAAGAATTTGCTGATAGCCGTTGGAAACGAAAGGGTTTGGGATGAAATGGTTGAGAATGACCGCAAAACCCTAAGGTATACAATGCTCAAAACTTTTATAGAAAAGGCAATAAGAAGTGAAAATTTTTAAAAGCTTAATTTCGGTTTTATTTCCAAATGTTTGTGTTTCCTGCAGTGATATTATAGAAGAGGGCGAGTTTCTTTGCGATTATTGCTATGAAATGATAGAAAGAACAGCCAATGACAAAATTTGCATTAAATGCGGAAATATGAAGAAAAGATGCGAGTGCAAAAGGCGGGTTTATCGATTTAATGCTATTATTGCGCCTTTCTATAATGAAGGGATAGCCAGAAAAGCACTTTATGCCTTTAAGATTGGCAAGAGAGAAGCTATCGCAAATTTTTTTATAAACGAAATGACCTTAGCTATAAAACAAAACTTTTATGATATAGAATTTGATGAGGTATGCTTTGTTCCGATGTTTAAAAGGGACAGGCTTAAAAAGGGCTTTAACCATAGTGAGCTTTTAGCAAAGGGTATTGCCGAAAAGCTGGGTATAAAATTTTCTGAGCTGCTTTTAAGTCATAAAAAGAAAAAGCCTCAGCACAAGCTTCATCCAAAAGAAAGATTGGAAAATGTTAAGGATGTTTATTTTTGCAATAAAAATCTTTCGGGCAAAACAATTTTATTGGTTGATGATATTAAAACAACGGGAGCAACTCTCGATGAATGTTCAAAGCAACTCTTATTTGCAGGAGCCGAGAGGGTTTATTGTGTGACAGGCGTTATGAGCCGAGGAATAGATAGAAATAAGAAAAAGGGTGAAAATAATGGCAACTGATATAGGAATAGATTTAGGCACTTCTAAAACGGTTATATTTTCAAGTTCAAAGGTTGTTCTTGAGCTTCCTAATATTGTAACGGTTGATGCTGAAACCTGGGAGCCTATATATTTTGGTGAAAAGGCAAAGCAAACTCTTGGAAGAACTCCCGAGAGCCTTACTTGCATAAGCCCGATTGAAAGAGGGGTTATCTCTGATTACGGTGTTGCCGAAGAGATGCTTAAAAACTATATGCAAGAGGCTTTTGGAAATAAAATTTTAAGACCGAGAATTATGGCAACCTTGCCCGCCGGTCTTACCGAGCTTCAACACCATTCTCTTGCTAATGTTATTGAATCGGCAGGGGGCAGAAATATATCGGTTATTGAAAGTCCTTTGGCGATAGCCTTTTCTTTAGGCCTTGATTTTTCAGCACCCCATGGAACACTTATTGTTGATATCGGCGCCGGAACAACCGATATAGCAGTTGTTTCAATGGGAGGTATAGCGGCTTGCGATTCCTTTAAAACAGCATCCCTTGATTTAGATGCTCAAATTATCCGTTATGTCAGAAAAGAATATAATATTGAAATAGGTCCTCTAACAGCTGAGGAAATTAAGATTAAGGTTGGAACGGCAGTGCCGAGAAATATAGAGGTTGCTATGGTTGCAAAGGGAAGAAATGTTTTCACAGGGCTTCCCGAGAGCTTTGAAATTTCAAGCAGTGAGGTTTATGAGGCAATAAGTGATACTGTTGATACTATTTGCAACGCTATTCGTGAGGTTCTTAATAAAACCGACCCCGACCTTGTTGCAGATATTACAACCGATGGAATGTATTTAACGGGTGGCGGAGCTCAGCTTTTCGGTTTGGTTGATAAAATCTCAAATTATATCGGGGTTAAGGTTACCTTGCTTGACGACCCGAAATACAGTGTTGTTAAGGGTGCGGCAGTGGCTCTTAAGAAGCCCGAATTACTCAAAAATATTGACTATCAGCTTCGTTCTATTAAGGAATTAGAGGTAGAATGAGTTTAACGCTTTAAATAATTAAAGTTTTTTGCGAAAATCGGTTGACAAATGCCATTTTTTGAGTTAAAATACATTTAGTTTTTGAAAAAGGGGTGGACAGAATGTTCGGTAAATATGATTTTCGATTTTATTATACCGAGGCGGACTGTCTGTGCACCGACTAAGCATTAGCTTATTCTGATAACATTCAGCCCGCTGTTCGTCATGCTTTTTGGCATTTCGAATTGCGGGTTTTTATATTATGAAAGGAAGTTTTTTATGATATCCGAAAAAATGATGGAGCTTGGTAAAAAGCGTTCGGTAATAAGAGAAATATTTGAATACGGCAATAAAAGAAGGCAGGAGATAGGAGCTGAGAATGTTTTTGATTTTTCTCTCGGAAACCCAAGTATTCCTGCTCCCGATGTTGTTAAGGAAACAATGCTTCGCCTTATAAACGAAAAGGACCCCGTTAAGCTTCACGGATACACCTCGGCTCAGGGTGATTTATCGGTTAGAAGCGCTATTGCTGAGGATATTAAGAATAGATTTGGCGCAGCTTCCGGTGCCGACCTTATATATATGACCTGCGGAGCTGCAGCTTCTCTTACCATTTCGTTAAATGCTTTAGTAAGAGATGGTGATGAGGTAATCGTTTTAGCTCCGTTTTTCCCCGAATATAGAGTTTTTGCCGAAAAGGCGGGAGCTAAGGTTCGGGTAGTTAAATGCCGTGAAGAAGATTTGCAAATAGATTTTAGTGCTTTACAAGAGGCTATAAATGAAAAAACCAAGGCGATAATCGTTAATTCTCCTAACAACCCAAGCGGAGTTGTTTTAAGCGAAGAAACCATTATAGAGCTTTCAAAGCTTTTAGAGAGAAAGCAAAATGAATATAAAACCGAGATTTATGTTATTGCCGATGAACCTTATAGGGAATTGGTTTATGGCGGAATAGAAGTTCCGTATATCCCGAATTACTATGATAATACTCTTGTTTGCTATTCATTTAGTAAATCCCTATCACTTCCGGGAGAGAGAATAGGCTATATATTTGTTTCCCCGAAGGTTAATAATTGCTCGGATGTTTATGCGGCAGTTTGCGGTGCGGGAAGAGCCTTGGGCTTTGTTTGTGCGCCAAGTCTTTTGCAGTATACCGTTGCTGAAAACTTGGGCAAAACCGCAAATATTGAAATTTATGATAAAAACCGCAATATTTTATATGATGCCTTAACTGAATATGGCTACGAGCTTGCCCGTCCCGATGGTGCATTTTATCTCTTTATGAAATCTCCTGAAGAGGATGCAAATGCCTTTTGCGAGAGGGCAAAGAAATATGAAATTCTAATAGTTCCGGGCGATGATTTCGGTTTCGAGGGCTATGTTAGAATAAGCTACTGCGTTAGCACCGAAATGATTTTAAAATCTCTTGATGGTTTCAAAAAACTTATAGAGGAATATAGAGGTTAATGTTATGACTAAGCTTGAAAAAGCAAGACAAACCATAAATAAAGTTGACAAGAAAATGGCCGAGCTTTTTGAGGAGAGAATGGAGGCTGTCCGCCTTGTTGCTGAGTATAAAAAGGAACAGGGTTTGCAGGTTGAAGATTCTTCCCGTGAGGCCGAGATAATCGCCAAAAACAGCGAGTTTATAAGAAATAATGAACTTAAATCTTATTATATAAATTTTTTGCAAAGCAATATGGATATCTCTAAAAATTTCCAACATAAATTGCTTGAGGGGATGAGGGTGGCTTTTAGCGGAACCCACGGAGCTTTTGCAAACATTGCCGCTAAAAAGGTTTTTCCTGATGCTAAGGCAGTGTCT
>CAJGDQ010000026.1 GCA_904502215.1 Clostridiaceae bacterium | reverse complement strand
TAGTTCTACCTTAGGCTTTGGTAAAATTTTCACCGACCATATGTTTATGATGGACTGGAATGATGAAAAGGGCTGGGGAAATGCAAGAATAGTTCCTTTTGAAAATATTTCTTTGCACCCCGCTTCAACCGTTTTGCATTATGGCTCTGAGATTTTTGAGGGTCTTAAGGCTTATCGCCGTAAGGACGGAAAGGTTCAGCTTTTCAGACCTATCGAAAATATTCGCAGAATGAATCGTTCGGCTGAGAGACTTTGTCTTCCCCAAATTGATGAGGAAGATGCAATGCAAATTTTAGAGACCTTTGTGTCGGTAGAACAGGATTGGACTCCGTCTGCTGAGGGCACTTCGCTTTACCTTCGTCCTTTTATGTTTGGTAATGATGAGTCTTTAGGAGTTCACGCAGTTCATAATGCAACCTATGTTATCATTGCTTCTCCTGTTGGAAGCTATTATAAAGAGGGTATTAACCCCGTTAAGATTATGATAGAGGACCAGGATGTTCGTGCAGTTCGCGGAGGCACAGGCTATGCTAAATGCGGCGGCAACTATGCAGCTTCAAACAGAGCCGGTCAAAGAGCCGAGCAAAAAGGATATTCTCAGGTATTATGGCTTGATGGTGTTGAGCGTAAATATATTGAAGAAGTTGGCGCTATGAACGTTATGTTCAAGATTGGCGATGAGATTGTAACTCCTATGCTTTCAGGCTCAATTCTTCCCGGCATTACAAGAATGTCCTGCATAGAGGTCCTTAAGACAAAAGGCTATAAGGTTAGCGAGAGACTTTTGAGTGTTGATGAGCTAGGCGAAGCCCTCGAGAATGGCACTCTTAAAGAGGCTTGGGGATGCGGCACTGCTGCAGTTGTTTCTCCGATTGGTGAGCTTTGCTATAAGGATGTTAAATATCCAATTAACAATGGCGAAATCGGCGAGGTTACTCAAATGCTTTATGATACCTTAACAGGTATTCAGTGGGGCAAGCTTGAAGATACTTTCGGTTGGACCAAACCTATTAAATAATAAAAATGAACCCCGATGGTGAAAACCATCGGGGTTGTTTTATACTTTAAATATATTAATGATTTCTTTGATATATGCCGAAGCTTCAACTCCGTTTTTAGACGGAACATAAATCAAGCAATAGCATAGAACGGCAATCACTATCAAAACTAAAATTGCTAAAATGGTTATTGGAATATTAAGTGAACTCTTTTTCAGAGTTGGTTCTTCCGGAATAAGTCCGTTATCATCATAATCGTATTTAGTGTATTCGGCGTTATATCTTTCGGCTTCGTGTGCCTTCATTTTATTTCCTTCTGTGAAATAATCACCGATAACTTCTTCTATTTCGGGTTCTTCTTCGTTTTCATCCATTTCGATTATCATATCACTTGGAACTTCTATAACGCCCTCATCATATTCCTCCAAATTTTCCTCATCCTCTTCGGTTATGGGGGTAAATTCTTCGGAAAGCTCATCCGTTATTCCTTCGGGTTCTTGCACTATAACATCGGCGATGATATCGCTTTCAACCTCTTCTATCATTTCATCGGTTTCTTCAGTAATCTCCTCGGTTATAAGCGAAGAGGCTTCCAAAGCGGCTTTTTCCTGAAGCTCCATAGCGCAAAGCTCTTCAATATAAGGATGTATGAGAGTTTGCATAATAGCCTTGCGAACACTCTTACTGTCGCTAAGCAGAATCATCGTTTGAGGACCTTTTTCAATTATGCAGCCGCCGAAATAGCCTTCGGGAGTTATGAGGGGAGTTGAGCCCTCAATTATTTCAACACTCTCATTACCCTGAACTCCGTATTTAGAAAGATTAACGGGAACCAGCTTGCTGCCTATGGCTTCGGCGGCAAGTTTGATAATTCCGTCATCCGAGAAAAGAGAGCCTGTTAAAATAATTACTCGGCTTCTCGAAACGGCACGAGCTAAGGAATGAACCATACTTTTAGCATCGGGCGATTTATCGGTTAAAAGCCTCATACGGCAACAACCGCAAAGATTGAATTCCATTTCAAAATCGGTGTTGGTTTTGTGATAAATTATATCAACCTTGATATTCTGAAACATTTTAAAATTCCTCCTTAAAGGCCGTTAGTTTTTTATGTTGCGTTCGGTATACCAAATCTCAGGGTAACGAGGGTTGGGATTGATTTTAGCTAATGATGTATTAACGGTTGGGTTTTCTCCATCTCTGGTTTCTCTTGCCATAACAACAAGTCTGGAATTTTTAAAATCCTTTGAGCAGGTAACAAGGGTTATTATATTATCCCCGTTTTTAACATCAACGCCTGTATTGATAAGGCTTCGCTCCATTGCTTCCTTTGTCCACAAATCAAAGTCATTATCGTTATAAAAGTTTTTTCTATAAATATTATAAATATATCCATTATCATCAGCCTTATTGGCATTAAGGACAAATATGGCATATATTTTATATTTTGAGCTTTTATAAAGTGTTGAAAATTCTATTATTGGGTTTGCCTTATAAAAATCAAGTCTTCTAAGCTCCTTAAGGCTTCCAAACATAGAACCGTTATTCATTTCGTGTCCATAAATCACGAGGTTTTTATCGGTTTTATTCTCGGTTATTTTATTTCGATAATCAAAATAAAGGGCTCCATAAGCGCTTTTTTTCTTATCTTGATTATGGTTTAAATAAAATTCATTATTTGTTGTTTGGAAAATAGGGTTATCTATTTTAGTTCCGCTAATTGTTATCCAACCTTTAAAATCTTCATTATTTCCGGTTAGAATATCGGTTACCAAGCTTTGAGGTTTGGCGTTATCTTGAACTTCAGTTGAGTGCCAAACATTTTGACTATCGGCTATAATACTGCTTTGCTTTTCAGCCTCAAGAAAATAATCAGCGATAAAACAGGCAGAAACTATAAGGGATATAAGGGATATAATAAATAAAATTTTTATTATAATCTGTTTGAAGTTGTCCTTTTTATTTGGAATATATGATAAATATATATGCCCTAAAAAAGAAAGAAATACATTTTCGTTTTTATAATGGCTCATTTATAGTTCCTCAATATAAATGTTAATTAGTTTAAAAAGCTCTAAAACAGCGCTTTCGCGAACGAAGTTTCGGCTTAAAGGCTCAATGTTTAAGAGTTTAACAATAGTTCCGTTATTGCCCGAAACGGATATGAAAACATAGCCCGGAGGATGTCCCTCAGTTCCATCAGGGCCTGCGGCACCCGTTACTGAAACTCCCAAATCGGCACCAGAAATCCGTTTTATGTTTTCGGCCATTTCTTTGGCGGTTTCCTTTGAAACAGCACCGTATTTTTCTAGGGTGCTCTCTTTAACACCTAAAATTTCATTCTTTATTCGGCAGGAATATGAGCAAAGACCCATTTCAAAAACATTCGAAACTCCTGAAACCGAGGTTATAAAGGATGAAACCATACCGCCTGTGCAGGATTCTGCTGAGGCAATCCTTAAGTTCTTTTCCTTTAATTTGTTTATTGTTTTTTCGGCGGATTCAAAGAGTTCTTTGTTTATCAAAATATAGCTTCCTCTCAGTCAATAAATGAATATTCTGCCTCTGCGATGGCTTTTTCGATAAGTTGGTCAATTGGCAAATCTTTTTCAGCAGCCTCGCAAAGCTCAATTGTGGGTCTGGTTTTGGGGTGCTTGGGGGTGAATACAGTGCAACAGTCCTCATAAGGTAGGATAGAGGTTTCAAAGGTATCAATATTTCTTGAAATTCTGATAATTTCCTCTTTGTCCATACCAATAAGGGGACGAAGCACAGGCATATTTGCAACATTATCGGTTGTTACCAAAGCCTGAAGGGTTTGGCTTGCAACCTGACCCAAGCTTTCTCCTGTGATAAGCGCTAAACTGCCGTTATCTCTTGCGATTTTCTCGGCAATTCGCATCATCATTCGGCGCATTATAAGTGTGAAGAAATCTTCAGGACAACATTCGGATATCTTTTCCTGAATCTCAGTGAAGGGAACAATGCAAAGGTTAATGCTTCCGCTGTATCTCGCAACCTTTGATAGAAGAGTTCTAACTTTAAGCTCGGCTCTTTTACTGGTATAAGGTGGACTTGCGAAATGAATTGCATTAAGGCGAAGGCCTCTTTTTGCCATAGTCCAAGCTGCAACAGGGCTATCAATACCGCCTGAAATGAGAATAGAAGCAGTGCCCGCTGTTCCAACAGGAAGTCCTCCTGCACCTTGAATTTGCTCGGCCCTGACATAAGCATTAAAATCTCTTATCTCAACAAAAACTGTTCTATCGGGGTTATGAACATCAACCTTAAGGTGAGGGAAGGCCGAAAGCAAAGCGCCGCCAAGTTCACGGCAAATTTCGGGAGAGGTTAAAGGAAACCTCTTGTCCGAACGTTTGGCCTCAACCTTGAATGTTCTTATGTTTTCCATAGTTGACTTAAGGTATTCAACCGATTTTGAAAGGATATCTTCCATATCCTTTTCGCAAACACAAGCTCGGCTGAAAGCGGCTATACCAAAAATAAGCTTAACTCGCTGGAGTGCTTCTTCAAAATCAAAGTCCTCGGTCTTGGGCTCAATATAAATGGCACTTTGAGCCTTTCTGATATTTACCTCGCCTAAGTTTCTAAGGCGTCTTTTAATATTTTTAATGAGAGCATCCTCAAAATTTGCACGGTTAAGTCCTTTTAAGGTAAGCTCCCCGTTTTTAATAAGTATTATTTCCTTCATATATTGCTTTTCCTGAGCTTTTTAGTGGCTTGACTTAAAGCCTCAAAGGTCAGGTCTATATCCTCCTTGGTGTTATCTCTTGAAAAACTAAGTCTTAATGCGCTATCAGCCAAGGCTCTGTTTAGTCCTAATGCCTCTAAAACATAGCTTGGTTTACCCTTGGCGCAGGCGCTTCCGCTAGAAACGAAAATGTTTTTATTCTCCAAAAAATGAAGCAATGTTTCGGAGCGGTAGCCCTGAAGAGAAATGTTAAGTATATAAGGACTTGCATTTTCGGGTGAATTTATTGTTATAAAGCCTGAAGAGGCAAAAACATCTCTCGCATAAGAATTTAGTTCTTTAATATAATTTTCGTTTTTTATAAAATCGCCGATTTGCTCGGCAGCACCCTTAAAGCCCATAATAAGAGGCACTGATTCGGTGCCCGAACGAAGACCTTTTTCTTGACCTCCGCCTGTTATTAAGGGATTTAATTTAACACCCTTTTTGCAGTATAAAAATCCGATACCCTTAGGGCCGTGAATTTTATGGGCGCTGGCACTTAATAAATCAACTCCTAAGGCTTTAACATTTATGGGTAATTTTCCAAAGCCTTGAACTGCATCACAGTGGAAAAGAGCGTTTGGAGCTAATCTTTTTATAAGCTTTGAGGCCTCGGCTATCGGCTGAATAGAGCCTATCTCGTTGTTAACAAGCATAATGCTAACAAGGCAAACCTTATCATCAAGCGCATTTTCGAGTTCATCAAGCTTTATAATTCCATTTTTATCGCAGCCAAGACGGATAACTTCAAACCCTTTTTCCTCAAGTCTTTTAACGGTTTCTAAAACCGAAGGATGTTCGATATGGGTTGTTATTATTTTTTTGTTGCGGCTATTTAAAACCGACATAATAGCTGTGTTATTAGCCTCGGTTCCGCTTCCTGTGAAAATAATTTCATCCTTGTTAGCCGAAATTATTTTTGCTAAAAGACTACGGGCTTCATCTACTTCAAGCTCGGCATCAAGTCCTAAGGAATGAAGAGAAGAGGGGTTGCCCCAAAATGATTTCAAGGCCTTATTTATGCTCTCAACCGACTTTTCGCACGGCTTGGTTGTTGCGCTGTTATCTAAATATATTATGTGTTCCAAATCAATAACACTTCCAACATATAGTATATTAAGTATATTATACTATATATTTTCATAATACACAATAGGAAAATTAAAGATTGATAAATATTTCCATAAGTGATATAATAATGGTCATAGATAGTCGAAACAGTGCTTAAAAGCATTGTTTCGACACCAAATCTACGATTTGGTTGCAAATTTTCTTCGAAAATTTGGCGATGACCATTGCAATAATTATCGAGCCAATTCAATTAATAATAATTTGAATTGGCAGAAGCCGATAAAATCGGCTTGTCGAATCGCTGAAAAGCGCTTCGACATTCTATAATTATTATAGATTAAAAATATAAGAAAGGTTGGAATATATGGAAAAGATTTTTAAAAAGCTTTATTCGGTTTTGGCCTGCATATTAGTTGTTTCAACCGTTTCTTTGATTTTTGCAATCCCGCCTTATGTTAAGTCGGAAAAAAAGGTTGATTTCTTTTCGGCAACCAAGATTGCTGAAAATATAAAAAATATGGAAATGAATTTAACCTCGGTTGTTTTGGTTGAGGATGAAAACGGCGGTTGGAAGGAATACAAAAGGCTTCATGGCGATGAAAACAGAATTTGGGTTGGCATTAGCCGTGTTCCTAAGAATCTTCAAAATGCCTTTATCGCCATAGAGGATGAAACCTTTTATGAACATAAGGGTGTTAACTGGCGAAGAACCTTTGGCGCTATCGGAAACTATGTTTTCAAGTTTGATGAAACCGAGTTCGGCGGCTCAACCATAACCCAACAGCTTATTAAAAATGTAACCTCGGATAAAAGCCGAGATGCTTTTAGAAAATTCCGTGAGATAATAAGGGCAATGCTTATTGAAAATCGCCTTAATAAAACCGAGATTTTAGAGGCTTATCTTAATACTATTGCCTTGGGCAACGGAATTTGCGGAGTTCAGGTTGCGGCAAACTATTATTTCAATAAGGATGTTGAGGAGTTAACGCTTGTTGAGTGCGCTGCTATTGCCGCTATAACCCAAAACCCCTCAAGATATAATCTGTTAACGGGTGCGGCAAAGAATAAGGAACGAAGAAACACCGTTCTTGATAAAATGTTTGAAATCGGCAGTATAACCGAGAAAGAGTATCTTGAGTCTTATGATAAGGATATAACCCTCGATACTTCAAGAGAAGAAAAGCTTGATTCTGATATAAATAATTATTTCATAGATGCATTGATAGAAGAGCTTATTTCTGATTTAGCCAAGAAATATGGTTGCAGTGAGTCGGTTGCTTCAACAATGCTTTATAACGGCGGCTATAAAATTTATGCAACCGTTAAGCCTGAAATCCAAAGCTCAATGGAAAAGGTTTATGAAAATACAGGCAAATATTTCTACCTAAAGGGCGAAAATTTGCAAGGCGAGAAGGTTCACGTGCAGTCGGCTATGACCATTATGGACTATGAGGGCCATATTGTAGGTCTTGTTGGCGGAGCAGGTGAGAAAACGGTTAACAGAGGACTTAACCGTGCAACCGCTTTTCCAAGGCAACCCGGCTCCACTATGAAGCCTATCGGCGTTTATGCCTTGGCAGTTGAAAAGGATATGATTGACTATACCTCGATAGTTAAGGATGAGCCGATAGAAAAATACTATCCTGATGGAAAGCCCGGTCCTGCCGAATGGTATGGATACTATAAAAATGATATAACGGTTGATTATGCTATAAGAAAATCGGCCAACACTATTCCTGTTAAGCTTTTAAAGGATATTGGTGTTGAAGATTCTTTTGATTTCCTTAAGAATAAACTCAAAATGAGTTATCTTGTTGATGCCGATAAAAACCTTTCTTCCTTGGCTCTCGGCGGTTGTCATTATGGTATAACAACAACCGAATCGGCGGCTGCCTATGCGATATTCGGCAATAATGGAAAATTCTATGAGCCAACAACCTATTTCAAGATTGTTGACCCTCAGGGAGATACGGTTTTAGAGTATGATTACAAGGGCGACCAGGTTATAAGCGAGGCAACGGCCACTATTATGAACCACCTGCTTCAGGGTGTTGTTTACGGTAGCGAGGGAACAGGTGGCGGTATAGCAGGCTTTAGCTCTATGAAGGCATATGCTAAAACAGGCACCTCGAGCGAATCTAAGGACTTATGGATGGTTGCAGGAAGTCCTTACTATGTAGGCTCGGTTTGGTATGGTTTTGATAAACAGCAGGAGATACACAGCACCTCGGCTGCTGCTACGGTTTGGCGTGAGGTTATGCGCCAAGTTCATAAAGGCCTTGAGTTCAAGAGCTTTACTGATAGCGAGGATGTTTATAAGAAGGGTAGCGGATACTATAAGAATGGAACAACCCCTTCGAATTTTGCAACCATAACAGGAACTGCCTCCTCTGAGGAGAGTGAGGTATCATCAACAACACCGAGTTCTTCCGAAACCTCATCCTCATCGTCAACCTCATCTGAGGGCACAACGAGTGAGCCTCCAACTTCATCTGAGGGAACCTCGAGTGAGATAGAAACACCAAGTGAGTCACCCCCCGAGCAAGATAGTTCATCGGGAAATGAAAGCACAGGGGAGAGTAGTAGCGAAACACCGCCGACTACTCCGTCTCAGCCGACTGATACGCCCGAAAATCAAGTTGATAATTAACAACAAACCGCAGAGGAAAATACCTCTGCGGTTTTTGTATCTTTTTCTTGTATTTGTGTCAATAATGTTATATAATTATTTTGAATAAGTGTGAATTGGAGCGATTATTTTGTTAAGGAGTATTCTTTCGGGGAATATGGGATTTGCCGAGATAATTATATATCTGCTTTCGGGTATTGCGGTTATCTTCATAACCTTGCCCATTCATGAGTTTGCGCATGGCTTTGCGGCGGTGAAGCTTGGTGATGATACTCCTCGTTGGCAGGGAAGATTAACCCTTAATCCCTTTGCGCATATTGATTATATCGGCGCTCTTTGTATTTTGCTTTTTAACTTTGGTTGGGCAAAACCGGTTCAGGTTAATCATTATAATTTTAGAAATCCTAAAAGAGATATGGCAATAACCGCCTTTGCAGGACCTTTAGCCAATATTGTTTTAGCCTTGATTTCATACTTTGCTTTTTATGGTTTAACCTTTCTTTCGAACAGCGTTGAGTTTTTGTTTTATGTTGCGATTTTCTTTTTATATGTTGCTCAGTTGAATATTCATCTTGCGGTATTTAATCTTTTACCCATTCCGCCGCTTGATGGCTCGAGGCTTTTATCGGCCTTTCTTCCCAATAAATATTATTATGCTTTAATGCGTTATGAAAGATATATCTTTTGGGGAGTCATAGCTTTACTTTGGCTTGGGATTTTAGATGGTCCTCTCGATTTAATTTCAACCGTGATAGCAAGAGGACTTGAATTTATAGCATCATTACCTTTTAGATTATTTATTTAGGAGAACAAATGGAAAACATACTTTGTTATAAAATTGAAGGCTTTGAAGGGCCTCTTGATTTGCTTTTGCAGCTCATTGCCCGAAATAAGTTTAATATTTATGATATTCAGCTAACCGAGCTTATCGACCAATACTTAGAGCAAATAAAGCTCTTTGAAAAGGAAGAAATGGAGCTTGGAAGTGAATTTCTTGAAATGGCTTCAAGGCTTTTGTATATCAAAACGGTAAGCCTTCTTCCTAAGCACGATGAGATTGTTAGCCTTAAGGAAGAGCTTGTTGGAGAATTGCTTGAATATATGGTTTGCAAGCAGGTTGCAAAGAAGTTCTCCGAAATGCAGGATGGCTTTGATTTGTTTGTTAAAAGCCCCAGTGAATATGATTTCGATAAAACCTATGAGCTTGTTCATTCGAGCGATGTTTTGTATTTATCATATCTTTCGGCGGTGGGCCGAGGCAAGAGAAAGCTTCCCCCCTCAACTGCACCCTTTACCAAGATAGTTGCCAAAAAGATAGTTGCTGTTTCAACAAGAATAGTTTTTGTTATTAGAAATCTTTGGAGCGGTTCTAAGAAAAAGCTTAGCAGTCTTTATAAAACTGCCAATAGCCGTTCCGAGCTTGTTGCAACATTTTTAGCGGTTCTTGAGCTTTGCAAGGCTAATAGAGTCCGTATTGACGGCGATTCGGATGAAGCCGAAATAACACTTATCAAGGAGCATAAAAGAGATGAATAATGAACAGTTAGTATCGGCATTTTCTGCCGTTTTATATGCAAGTGGAGAGCCGATGAGCATTGATAGATTTGCTCAGGTTTTTGAGATAACACCCGAAAAGGTTGTTAAAATTATGGATATGCTTAAAAGCAAGATGGAGAGCAATAACAGCGGTTTAGAGCTTTTAAGACTTGAAAATACATATCAGTTTGCAACCAAAAAGGAATATGCCGAATATATCAAAAAAGCCTTTGATATGAGAAGAAGAACTCCTCTTTCAAATGCGGCTTTAGAGGTTTTATCGGTTGTGGCTTATAATCAGCCTGTTACTAAATCCTTTATTGAACAGGTTAGAGGTGTTGATTGTTCGGGAGTTGTAACAACCCTTATAGAAAAAGGTCTTATCGAGGAAAGGGGAAGACTTGAGCTTCCCGGCAAGCCACTCCTTTACGGAACAACAAAGAACTTCCTTCGTTGCTTTAATTTAAGTGATTTAACCGAGCTTCCGCCACTTCCGAAATCAGGCGAGGAAATAAATGATGTTGGAGAACAGTTAGAGCTCAACCCCGAGGAAGAATAAATACATATTCTATGAGGAATAGTATATAAAAATCAAAGGAGAAATATAATGGGCGAGAATAATATTAAAAATATTATGGACACAACTATGGACAAGCTCAAGGCTATGGTTGATGCCAATATTATAACAGGAACACCTATGGAATTTGGGGATATAACCCTAGTTCCTGTTTGCAGAGTGGCTTTTGGTGTAGCAACAGGCGGCAGCGATTTCCCCTCAAAAACAGGCGCTCAGCTTTTTGGTGGCGGCGGAGGGGCCGGAGTTACCGTTTCTCCGATAGCTTTTATGGCAATATCAAACGGAAATGTTAAAATGATTCCGATTTATAATGAG
>CAJGDQ010000025.1 GCA_904502215.1 Clostridiaceae bacterium | reverse complement strand
ATGGTGATTTCCTCTTCAGCCGAATATAAATCCGCACCTGCGGCAAACTCTGAGCCATAGGTGGGAGTATGCGCCTTTTCGTTTAGTTTTATGAAGTTAACCTTAATCATTTTTATCACCTTTCATAAATATCGCCCGAGCCCATTCTTCTTTGCCAAACTCCGTCAAGCCATATAACTTCATTAGCTTCAAGCGATTTTTTAACATCTATAATTCTTTGGTTTGAAGAGCCCCTAAAAATTAAATCGGGACTTTTAAGCTCTTCAACAAACTTTCCGTCAACCAAAACATCAATATGCGATAGTATTTCCAAAACGGTTTTCTTTTGGCCAACCTTGCCCGCAAGCAATTGGTTATCGAATTCGAACCCCGTATAACACCAAACGGTTTTTTCGGGAAGTCTTTTTTTGATTTCCTTTAAAACGCTAAGTATTCCCTCTTGGTTTTCGGGTTCAAAGGGTTCTCCGCCAAGAAGAGAAAATCCCTCGATATGCTTTGGACTGAGAGCTGTTATTATCTCTTCTATTGTTCCCTTAGTAAAGGGCTTGCCATAAGAAAAATCCCAAGCCTCGCTATTAAAGCAGTTTTTACAGCGATGCCTGCAACCGCTCACAAAAAGCGAAACCCTAACACCTGGTCCGTTGGCAATATCAAATTTTTTGATAACTGCATAATTCATAGTTTTTTCCTTAATATAAGGGGTGGTCTAAGCCACCCCTTTAATTTTATAGATGCAATACTCTTTCTTTAATTTCTTGAGTTCTACCCTGATTCCAATACTGAGTGCCGATATAACCGCAGGTTCTGCGAGCAACATTCATTGTATCCTGGTCGGTATTTCCGCAAACGGGGCACTTCCAAACAAGTTTTCCGTGCTCATCCTCTTCAATGCCGATTTCTCCGTCATATCCGCAGTTATGGCAATAATCACTCTTGGTGTTGAGCTCGGCATACATAATATTATCATAGATAAACTGCATAACCGAGATAACAGCTTCGAGGTTGTTTTGCATATTTGGAACCTCAACATAGGAAATCGCACCGCCGGGAGAAAGCAACTGGAACTTAGCCTCAAGTGCCAACTTATCGAAAGCATCAATTTCCTCGCCAACGTGAACATGATAGCTGTTGGTGATATAGTTTCTATCGGTAACACCCTTAACAACACCAAAACGCTTTTGCAAGCATTTAGCGAATTTATAGGTTGTGCTCTCAAGTGGAGTGCCGTAAAGTGAATAATCAATATTCTCGGCAGCCTTCCATTTAGCAGTATACTCATTGAGCTTTCTCATAATCTCAAGACCAAATTCCTCACCCTCAGGTTCGGTGAGCTTCTTGCCGTTCATGCTATAAACACATTCCCAAAGACCTGCATAGCCAAGAGAAAGGGTTGAATAACCGCCGTGGAGATATTTGTCAATAGTTTCACCCTTCTTAAGTCTTAGAAGAGCGCCATACTGCCAAAGAATAGGAGCAGCATCCGAAACTGTGCCTGTTAGTCTTTCATGGCGAGCCTGAAGCGCCCTATGGCAAAGCTCCATTCTCTCATCAAAAATCTTCCAGAATTTATCCTTATCGCCACCGGCTGAAAGACCGATATCAACAAGGTTAACAGTAACAACGCCCTGATTGAAACGACCATAATATTTAGGCTTACCATTTTCATCAACATAGGGAGTTAAGAAACTACGGCAACCCATACAGGTATAGCAATGGCCTTCGCCGTTCTTATCAATCTTATTCTCGAGCATCATTTTCTCGGAGATATAATCGGGAACCATACGCTTAGCGGTGCACTTAGCAGAAAGCTGAGTTAAATACCAATACTTAGTTCCCTCACGGATATTATCCTCTTCAAGAACATAGATAAGCTTGGGGAATGCGGGAGTTACCCAAACACCCTGCTCGTTCTTAACACCCTGATAACGCTGCTTGAGAACCTCTTCAATAATCATAGCAAGGTCTTGCTTTTCCTGCTCATTCTTTGCCTCGTTAAGATACATAAAGACAGTTACAAAAGGAGCTTGACCATTAGTGGTCATAAGGGTTACAACCTGATACTGAATGGTTTGAACGCCCTTACGGATTTCATCCCTCAGTCTCTTCTCGGCAATATCCTTGATTTTTTCTTCGGTTATACCCTCAATCTCCGAAAGCTCAGCCTCAACCTGTTTAAGAAGCTTTTTACGGCTTATATCAACAAAGGGGGCTAAATGAGCAAGACTGATACTTTGACCGCCATACTGACAGGAAGCAACCTGAGCGATAATTTGAGTTGCTATATTGCAGGCGGTTGAGAATGTATGGGGTTTTTCAATATAGGTGCCGCTGATAACAGTGCCGTTTTGGAGCATATCCTCGAGGTTTACGAGGTCGCAGTTATGCATATGCTGAGCAAAATAATCAGCATCATGGAAATGGATAAGACCTCTTTCGTGAGCATCAACAATATCAGGCTCTAAAAGAATACGCTTGGTTATATCCTTACTAACCTCGCCTGCCATATAATCACGCTGAACACTGTTAACGGTTGGGTTCTTATTGGAGTTTTCCTGTTTAACCTCTTCGTTATTGCATTCAATAAGGCTCAAGATTTGCTCATCGGTAGTATTCGATTTACGCACCAATGCTCTTGTATAACGATAGGTTATGTAACGGCGTGCAACATCAAAAGCACGCTGATTCATAATTTGGTCCTCAACCATATCCTGAATTTCTTCAACGCTTAAAGAACGGTTCATATTAAGAG
Source organism: Clostridiaceae bacterium (assembly GCA_904502215.1). Classification (GTDB taxonomy): domain Bacteria; phylum Bacillota; class Clostridia; order Oscillospirales; family Acutalibacteraceae; genus UBA737. The sequence goes on along the minus strand of CAJGDQ010000025.1, from coordinate 8,136 downwards.
CAGCGCTCTCAACATCCTCAGCAATTCTTTTAATTTGAATTTCGCTCATTCTTTGGCTTGGAACAACAGTTTCATTAGCCTTAGAAACCGCAATAACGATTTTCTTAGGGTCAAACTCAACCTCTGCTCCACTTCTTTTGATAATTTTCATAACTTTACTTCCCCAAAATATTCTATTTCTATATTTTCTTTAACACAATATATTGTGTAGTGCAAGTATTATTATAACACAATAAATATAAAAATCAAGGGGATTTTGAAAAAAATTTTAATTTTGTTTTTCACCCAAAAGCCTTAAAGCCCTCGCCTATGATTTCGCCGGCATCTGCAACGATTATAAATGCTTTTTTATCTATTTTATCAAGGATAGAATAAACCGCTGAAACCTCGTGAAGCCGAACCGAGCAAAGAATCAGCGGTCTATCCTCCCCTGTATACCCGCCCTTCGCCGAAACAAGTGTTACACCTCTGGAAAGGGTTGTTGTGATTTCTTTGCAAATCTCCTTATAAAAAGGAGACACAATATATATGAGTTTTCCCCTATCTCCCCCATAAAGCATTTTATCCATTATAGTAGAGGTTGCATACAAAGAAACCGAAGAATATAATGCGCTTTGGATATTTCCGTAAACTATTGCAGCTAAGGCCACAACCGCCGCATCCATTATAAATATAACCCTGCCAACAGTGAGATGCCGAAACCTCCTGTTTATAAGCTTTGCTAAAATATCAACTCCGCCCGTGGTAGCCCCCCTTAAGAGTATTAGGCTAAGTCCTAAACCCATTAAAATTCCGCCAAATAAAGACGCTAATATCTTATCAATATAAACGGGCGGAAAAATCACATCAGTAACTGTTAAAGCAAAAGAAACAATTATGGTTGCTATTGAAGTTTTAATTATAAATATACCGCCAAATTTCAAAAAACCTATAATCAAAACGGGAATATTGAGTAAAAGAAGAATAATTCCGCTCGGCACCGAGAAAAGATAATTCAAAAGGGTTGCAATACCCGTAAAACCACCTGGGGAGATTTCATTTGGGGTTATAAACATAGTTACCGCTGAGGAATAAATAAACGCACCGACTATATACCAAACAAAATCGAAAACTGTTTTTCTAACATTTTTCAAAATCATCACCTATTAAATATATTCCCCAAGAGAATATAAAAAAACCGTTGCTGGAAAGCAACGGTTTAATTTTAGATTTTCATAATTCCGAATGCGCTAAGCACTGAGGAAATAAGAATTAACACTATACAAATCGGAGCGATATATTTAATAACAATAGTAAAGAGTGTTTTAGCCTTAAAGGGAGCGCCAATTTCAATTTCTTCAATAATTGCCTTAGGCTTAATAATGTAGCCTACAAAAATACAAGTCAGAAGTGCTACTATCGGCATAAGCACGCTGTTGCTTACAAAATCGAAGAAATCAAGCAAAGCCATACCTATAATAGTAAAACTGCTCCAAATTCCGTTACCCAAGGAAACAGGGATTCCAATCGCTAAACAAAAGCCGAAAACGATAGCGCAAACAATCTTTCTATTCCAACCAAGCTTATCTCTAACAATAGAAACAACCGTTTCCATAAGAGAAATCGAAGAGGTTAAAGCTGCAAAAAGCACAAGTAAGAAGAAGAGTGCGCCGATAATGGCACCGCCTGTCATACTTTCAAAAACCTTAGGAAGAGTTACAAACATAAGTCCAGGGCCTTGACCCAAAGCCTCTTGACTGCCGCCCGAGAAGCTAAATACAGCAGGAATAACCATAAGACCTGCCATAAAGGCAATACCTGTATCAAAAATTTCTATTTGGCGAACCGAGGACTCAAGGTTAACATCCTTTTTCATATAAGAACCATAGGTAATCATAATGCCCATCGCAAGCGACATTGAATAGAAAAGCTGACCTAAAGCTGCCAAAACAGTTGTTGCCGAGAATTTAGAAAAATTCGGAGTTATATAATAAAGCAAACCATCAATAGCTCCCGGCATAAACAAGACGTAAACCGCAATAACTAAAGTGAGAAAGGCTAAAATCGGCATCATAACCTTGCTAACCTTTTCTATTCCCTTTTCAACGCCTAAAAGAACTATAAGAGCAGTAAGTCCCATAAATATAAGGAACCAACCAACAGGCTCAAAGGGTTTAGAAATAAAGTTGCCAAAATAACTATCATTTGCAGCAGCCTTCATTCCTCCTGAAACAAAGGTTACAAGATACTTAGTAACCCAACCGCCTATTACCGAATAATAAGGCAAGATAATAGCAGGGATAATTGCAGCTAAAATACCAATAAAGCCAAATCTCTTATCAAGCTTTTTAAAAGCTCCAATAGCACTAAGACCTGTTTTTCTGCCTATTGCAATTTCGGCGCACATAAGCGCAAAGCCAAAGGTTATAGCAAGGATTATGTAAACCAACAAGAAAATACCGCCGCCATACTTAGCCGCAAGATAAGGAAATCTCCAAATATTTCCAAGACCAACAGCCGAACCTGCCGCCGCCAAAACAAAACCGATTTTACCGGTGAAACTACTTCTTTTTTCCGACATAATTTAACTCCTTAAAAAATTATACCTTATTTTAACATATATCCTTTCGGCTGGCAATCATTTTTTAAAAAACCTCCTGTTTTCAGGAGGTTTTTTTATCATCTTGGTAAAAACTTTTCAAAAATATAGCTTTTAAATTTCTTTTTATCCTTACTTAATGCCTCTTGAGTTTCAAAGGTCCAACCGATAGGATATGCACCTAACACCTTTTGAAGCCAGAACATAAAACGGTTAGCATACTTCTCATCATAAGAAACAAAATCAGGGCGGGATAGGAAATTGAAAATAAATGGACTAAAAATATGCCTCATAATACCCTTTCCTTCATAAACCGTTGCTAATTGTCCTCTAAAAATTTTTTTATTATGTCGGTTATACCAGAAAGGCACGCCGGGATAAAAGGACTGCACATAATATTCACCATCATAACCCGAAAGAATAGCATTTGCTCTTTCGCAAAGCTCGTTGCAATCCTTGCCATCGCATTTAAACTCTATAAGGAGAGCGACCCTTCCCTCAACAGCATTTAGCAATTCCTTAAGGGTTGGGATTTTCTCATTTGTAGCGCCTAGTCTATATTCCTTAAGCTCCAAAAGGGTTAAATCTCTAACCCCAATATCCTCGCCGCACATTCTTTTAAGGCTATCATCATGGAATATAACAACCTCGCCATCCTTGGTGAGTCTTATATCAATTTCTATAAGATATCCTCTTGCTGCCGCTTCTAAGAATGCAGGCATTGAATTTTCAGGAGTGTTTTCTTCTAAAGAATGCAATCCCCTATGGGCTATGAATTTACCTTTGAGATTTTTTCTATCGTTATGCCTTCTAACGCTCGGAAAAATCAAAAACAAAAATATAATAATTAATATCAATAGGATATATAGCATATTAATCCTCTACATCAAAATTTTCGAGCAACGAGCCCTTTGAAACAGGCTTTGAATCGCCATGCTTAACAAAGCACATTGTTATAAACGAGAATGCAACAAAAATTGCAGCATATGGGAACAACGCCTTATAGCTAACGTTACTGAGAAGGTAACCTGCAACAACGGGGGTTACAGTTTGAGCAGCCATAGAGAAGGTATAATAAAATCCTGTAAACTTTCCAACCTCAGCACCTGAGCACATTTCAACAACCATCGGCAAACTGTTAACATTGATAGCCGCCCAAGCGATACCAACGAGAACGAAAAGAATATAAAGTGCCACATGGAACGAATCAAAAAGAACGGTATATATAAATGCGGCAAAAAAGCAAAGAGCCAATAAGGCCGCACCAAATTTAATTGTTATGCTTCTGCCAACTTTACTTGCAATATTTCCAACAGGAATATAACTTACAATGGCACCTGCCATAGCAATAGTAAGGCAAAGACTGGCACCGCCGGGAGCCATACCCCACATGGTTGTTGCATAAACTGTAAACCAAGTTGTAATAGCATTATAACCTATATACCAAAAAGCAACTGATAATAAAAGGAAAACAAGACTTTTCTTAACCGCCTTTGGCATTTTCTTTTTATCATCCTTAACCTCGGTTGCAAGGTCTTCTTCGGGATGAGCCTTCTCGTATTCTGCCTGCTCGGTTCTAAGTTTCGGCTCATTAACGAAGAAGATAAGGATAAATAATGCAACAAGCATAATACCGCTAACAATAGCAAAAATCGGCTGATAGTTTATATGGTCCAAGCCTTCGGTTCTACCCTTAGAATAAAGAATAGAGTTTGCTATAAGATAAAGTATTCCGCCAACCGCTCCCATAAGGTTGATTATAGCGTTACCCTTACTGCGAAGAGGCTTGGGAGTTACATCAGGCATTAAGGCTACTGCAGGGCTTCTATAGGTTCCCATAGCAATTAAAAGCAGACCTAAAATTCCAATAAAGGTCAATGCCTTCCATGAAGCAGGAGCCGCAAAATAACTATTATCAAGAATCGGCAAGGCCGACATTAAAATAACCGCTAAAACTGTTCCAAGAAGGATAAAAGGCTTTCTTTTTCCTATTCTTGCATTGCAACGGTCTGAAATACCGCCAAAAAGAGGCAAAAGGAATAAAGCTAAAATATTATCAGCCGCCATAATGATACCCGAAACGGTTTCATTCATGCTGAAAGTTTTGGTTAAAATCAAGGGGATAAGACTGTCATACAACTGCCAGAATGCGCTGATGGATAAGAATGCAAAACCTATAAGTATCGTTCTTTTATAATTAAGCTTCATTTTGGTTTTCCTCCCAAATTATATTGAAAATTTCCTTTATTCTATCGGTTTCTTTCGACAAATGAAGAAACCCGAAAAGACATTCTAGTCCCGTTGCGGTATGATATTCACCGCTTGTAGCACTTTTAGGGGTTGAAGAAGTATGAAAATTTCTACCTCTTTTAAAAACAGCAATTTCCTTTTCGGTTAAATAAGGCTCTATCAGCTTATAAGCCTTTGCCTGAGAAACGGCATTAACAAGTCTAACCGATAGCTTATGCAGCTCACCTGAAGGGCGGTTAATTTCAGCAAGCTTTTCCCTCACCAAAAGTCCATAAACCGCATCCCCAACAAAGCATAAAACCGATGGGCTTAATAAATTAGGATTGTTCATAAGCCCACCCCTTACGGAACAAATTCGAACTCAATATCATAAACGCTAACAGTATCACCTGCAGCGATGCCCTTATCCTCAAGGGCATCAATGATTCCGCTCTGCCTTAAAACTCTCTCAAAATATTGGAGAGATTCATAGTCATCAGGGTCAACCCTATTCATAATATCGAGTATCCATTCGCAGTTTTCAACAAAATAAATTCCATCGCAAACACGAATTGTGAAATCTCGCTTTTTAGGAGCGGTAAAGTCCTCTAACGGCTTAGGCTCAGCCTCATAAATCTTTATGGGCGGAAGCTTTTGAAGCTCGGCCGCAACATAGTTTATAAGCTCGTCCGTTCCTTCAGCAATAGCCGCCATAACAGGAAAGAATTTATATCCCTTGCTTTCAAAATATTCAGAAATTCTTGCAACTTCCTCTTCATCGGTAAGGTCGCATTTGTTTCCAACAACAATTTGAGGTCTTTCACTAAGCTCAGGACTGAAAACCTTAAGCTCGTGGTTGATTTTATCGAAATCATCAATTGGGTCTCGGCCTTCGCTTCCCGAAATATCAATAACATGAACTAACATTCGGCAACGCTCAACGTGTCTTAAAAACTCGTGTCCCAAGCCTACACCTTCTCCTGCCCCTTCGATAAGACCGGGGATATCAGCCATAACAAAGGATGAGCCCTCGCCCATTCTAACAACACCTAAAACAGGAGTTAAGGTTGTGAAGTGATAATTGGCAATCTTAGGCTTAGCCTCGCTAACAACCGAAACCAAGGTTGATTTTCCAACATTGGGAAAGCCTATAAGACCAACATCGGCTAATAGCTTTAGTTCAAGTGTAACATCTATTTCTTCGCCGGGGTTTCCGCTTTTTGCAAAGCGTGGCACCTGTCTTGTTGCCGTTGCAAAATGCTGATTTCCCCAACCGCCGTTACCGCCTTTTGCGATAACAACAGGCTCATCATCCGAAATATCGGCGATAATGCGACCTGTTTCAGCGTCCTTAACAAGTGTTCCAACAGGAACCGAAATCACAAGGTCCTGAGCGCTCTTACCTGTGCAACGAGAAGCACCGCCGTTTTGACCCGCTTCAGCCGAATATTTTCTCTTATAACGGAAGTCGGCAAGGGTTGAAAGATTGCTGTCAGCACGGAAAACTATATTTCCGCCTCGACCGCCATCTCCACCATCGGGGCCCCCTGCCGCAACATATTTTTCTCTATGAAAGGAAACTGCGCCATCGCCGCCTTTTCCTGCTTTTAAATGAATTTTTGCTATATCAACAAACATTTATATTTCTTCCTCATCTTCAAAGAAAAATTCGCCATCAAACTGCGGCTCATTTTCCAAAAACTCGTTATATAACTTCTCAGCAGCCTCAAAATCGCTGCTATCAACATAAATCTCAACTGCCGAAAATCCGCCACCAAATACAACTCGCATAAAAGTTTCTTGGCTATCACCTGTTGAATAGGGAATTTTATTTGTTCTTAGTATATCCTCAAAAATCTCGGCGGATACAATGTCCTCTATAGAAGCCAATAAAACAGGCTCTTTTAATAAAATCTCTTCATTTGCCTCTATTTCTTCAACGGTTAAATCCGCCCCGCAAATAGGGCAAAGCTCGGCATCGTCCGAACATTCAAAATTGCAAACATGACAAAGTTTCATATTTTTTCACCTTAAAAAATAAGTGCGGGAGCTGTTCGCACCCGCACCTGAATTTCTTACTGCTCAACAGCGTAAATACTAACCTGCTTGCGGTCTCTTCCGAGACGCTCAAACTTAACCTTACCATCAATAAGAGCAAATAAAGTATCGTCTGAACCACGGCCAACATTATTACCTGCGTGGATATGAGTTCCTCTCTGGCGAACGAGAATGTTGCCTGCGAGAACGAACTGACCGTCAGCTCTCTTAACACCAAGACGCTTAGACTCACTGTCACGACCGTTCTTGGTAGAACCAACACCCTTTTTATGAGCAAATAACTGAATGTTAATCTTTAACATAATTCGCACCTCCGATAATCTTAATGTTATTACTGTATTGACCGGATAACTCCTCTAAATGAAGCTTTAAACCTTCAAGCACCTTAACCGTAGCATCAGATGGATTTGCAACAGTAAAACGCATAGCTGCATCATTAACCGTTACATCTTCCTCATCACCGATAATCTCGGAAATGGTGTTTGCTGCCATATACGCCGCACTCGAAACGGCTGCGCATACTATCTTACCGGTCTCGTCATCACTGTCAACCGAACAATGACCGCTGATTTCAAAGCCAAACAGCTTATTTTTATCAGCAAAAAATTTCACACTTGTCATACTAATTAACCAATTTCGTTAATTTGCACCTTAGTGTAAGGTTGTCTGTGGCCCATCTTACGAGCGCTGCCCTTCTTAGGCTTGTAAGTAAATACAGTGATTTTCTTACCCTTACCGTTTTTGAGAACGGTGCCCTTAACGAAAGCATCCTTTACGTAAGGCTTGCCAACCTTTAAAGTTCTGTTGTTTACAGCAACAACCTTGTCGAAGGTAACCTCTTCATCAACCTGAGCGTCAAGCTTCTCAACGTAGATTACATCGCCGTTTTGAACACGGTATTGCTTTCCGCCTGTCTCGATAATTGCATACATTTTTTTACACCTGCTTCTTTTTTCAGTCTCGCTACAGAAGGCGTGCCCCTAAATTCAAGGCGCAACTTAAAAAGCCCACAATATGCGGCTTAACCATTGTATCATAACAAACTCCCTTTGTCAAGCAAAAAATAGAGTTTTAGATAATAAAATGGAAATAAAAAAGCAACTCTTATGAGTTGCTTTAAAAACTTAGTTCTCACACCCTGAAAACTGAACAAGTATGGAAGCGAGGACACGAAAAAATAGGTCAAGCCCTCGGTCTATTAGTACTGCCTAGCACACGTATCGCTACGCTTACACCTGCAGCCTATCAACCCGGTAGTCTTCCGGGGACCT
>CAJGDQ010000024.1 GCA_904502215.1 Clostridiaceae bacterium | reverse complement strand
TCGGATATATCAGCAAGTAACCATCGGCTATAAAAAAGACCTTTCCCCCGTTTTAGAGGATAATGTTTCGGTTACCTGCGGCGCAAAGGTTCTCGGCGGTATAACTATGCAAGAAAACAGCCTGGCAGCTGCCGGTGCTGTTGTTGTTCAGGATGTCCCCAAAAACGCCATTGTCGGCGGCATCCCCGCTAAAATCCTCGGCTTTAAAGATGAAAACGATTTAGGATTTCAAGGATAAAACTTTCGCAAATCATCTATCCAAAATCGCAGAAAATAGTGAAGAGGTAATAGGTAATAACTAAAAAATCCAAGAACATAAAGTCCTTGGATTTTTTAGTTGAAGTATTCATAACCAACCCCAAATGCGAGGTGAAAATTATAAAAAAGAAGAACCTCAGCACGCGAATTGCGTGTCGAGGCTCTCGATTGGTCGAGGTGACAGGGCTCGAACCTGCGGCATCTAGTTCCCAAAACTAGTGCGCTACCAACTGCGCCACACCTCGATATTAAATTGTTTTATAATTTTATTTTGCAATAGGGTTTTATGTTTTGGTAACCCTCAATATTTAACTTGCGAAAAATATCGTGCTTGGTTATTATAATTCAAAATTATCGATTTGTCAACCATAAAAAACTAAATCGGCATAGATTATTCTATGCCGATTTAAATTTTTAATATCCTAATTCCTCGCCGCAAAGAATTACCGTTGTTCTATTTGCCTCTCGCTGTCTTGCAGTTACAAGATAATTAACACATATACGGCTATTCTTACTGCAGCCATCGGTAATCTCCGGATTATCGTTTGTTTCAAGCGAAACACAATGTCCTAGCCTTGCGCAAGGGTTATCAATTCCAAGTCGCACGCAATTCTTAGGAGCGGCTATTTTTTTAACCCTTAAAAAGCCCTCGTTAACATTCTTAACCAGCTTATTAATTCCAACAACCGCAATAACCTTTTTCGGACCGAATGCAATGGCTGAAATTCTATTTGCAAAGCCATCAACATTAACAAGCTCGCCATTCTCGGTTAAAGCGTTCGCCGAGCAAAAATAAAAATCACAACCGATAATCTTTTTAAAAACCTCTTGTTGTTCTTCGGGGGTTATCCCCTCTCTCAAACGGTCAAGATAACAATAATCCTCACTCTTGATAAGCTCAAGCACACCGCTCTCCATAAGCGACACAGAGCCGCCCGAGGAAATGGTTGCGCCCTCAAAGAGCATAGCCTTAACGGTTTCCTTAATATCTTCCCTCTTAGGAACAAAAACCGCATTAATGTTATTCTTTTCAAGAGCCTTTAAAACCTTTTCAACACGATTATTTTGCATAATCTACGGCTCTGCTCTCTCTTATAACATTAACCTTAATCTGACCGGGATATTCGAGCTCATTCTCAATTCTCTCGGCGATTTGATGGGACATAAGCACCATCTCATCATCGGTTACAACCTCAGGTTTAACTACAATACGAACCTCACGGCCTGCCTGAATAGCAAATGATGTTTCAACACCGTTAAAGGAATTGGCGATTTCCTCAAGCTTTTCAAGACGTTTGATATAGTTTTCAATGTTCTCTCTTCTAGCACCGGGACGAGCAGCCGAAATAGCATCAGCGGCCTGAACAATAAGGGCGATAAGGGATTTTGCCTCAACCTCGCCGTGATGAGCGTGAATAGAGTTGATAACAACCTCACCCTCACGGTATTTCTTGGCAGCCTCAACACCAAGCTGAATATGAGAGCCTTCTTGCTCGTGGTCAAGAGCCTTACCAATATCGTGCAACAAACCTGCACGCTTTGCAAGAGATATATCAGCGCCCATTTCAGCGGCCAAAAGACCTGAAATATGGCAAACCTCAAGCGAATGGTTAAGAACGTTTTGACCATAGCTTGTGCGGTAACGAAGCTTACCGAGGAGCTTAATAAGCTCGGGATGCAGGTTATGAACTCCCGCATCTATCATAGCCCTTTCGCCCTCCTGCTTAATGGTGGCTTCTACCTCAGCAGTTGCCTTTGCAACAGTTTCTTCAATTCTACCCGGATGGATTCTTCCGTCAAGAATAAGTTTTTCAAGGGCAACCCTTGCAATCTCTCTTCTTACAGGGTCAAAGCTCGAAAGGGTTATAGCCTCAGGAGTATCGTCAATAATGAGGTCAACACCTGTTGCAGTTTCGAGAGCACGGATATTTCTACCCTCTCTACCAATAATTCTTCCCTTCATTTCATCATTAGGAAGAACAACAACCGAAACGGTCATTTCAGAAGAATGGTCGGCAGCGCAACGCTGAATTGCATGACCGATAATATCCTTTGCAATTCTATCCGACTCTTCCTTGGTTTGCTGTTCGATTTCCATAATTCTAACAGCTTTTTCATGGGTTAACTCGCCATCTAAAAGCTCAAGAAGATGGGTTTTAGCCTGTTCCTTAGTAAAGCCTGAAATCTTTTCAAGCAGGTCCATTTGGCTTTGCTTAATGCGGTCGCACTCTTCAATGCGAGCATCAATTTCCTTAGCCTTTTGAGCAAGTTTTTCTTCCTTTGCTTCAAGGTTATCAATCTTTCTATCGAGAGACTCCTCTTTTTGCATTATGCGGTGCTCCTGACGCTGAACCTCGGAACGTCTCTCCCTGAGGTCCTTTTCAGTTTCCTGACGGAGCTGGTGGATTTCATCCTTTGCTTCAAGCAAAGCTTCTTTTTTTCTTGATTCTGCAGTTTTCATTGCATCGTTTAATATTCTTCTGGCTTCTTCTTCAGCCGAGCCGATAGTAGCTTCAGCCGACTTTCTGCGATGAAGAGAGCCTGAAACAAAGCCTATAACAGCGAAAACGAGAGCAACGCCGCCTGCAATAATGTAAAAAATTACATCAGTGGGCATAATTTGCACCTCCTATATATTTAAGCACTGTTTTTTTGCCTTTTATAAGGCACGGGAGTGTGCGTTATCTCCCGATGTATAAATCAACTATAGTTATAAGCGGTTCGCCAAAGCCGCCAATAAGCATAAGCCATTTAACAACAGTAAATTTATCTAAATAATTTTACCACTATATATGAATTATGTCAAGTTTGAGAGTTATATATATTGTATATTTTTCGCAATTTTAATAAATTTTTAAAAAACTATTGCAAAATGCGACACAATGTGATAGAATAACCCTACATTTTAATATTGCTGTGTGAAGCCGGCAGAAGATTTTCAACTGTTGGTAGACAGAGCTTTGGAGAAGTCCGTTAAAACGGGTGCCGAAGGGGCAAGGCGAAAGCTAATCTCTCAGGCAAAAGGACAAAGTGCTGAAAAATTTCCTTTTGGGATATTTTATTTTGATTTTTGTCCGAGTTCCGTTTTGGGACTCGGAATTTTATTTTAAAGGAGAAATTAAAATGGACAAATTATTAAGCATTGTTCAAACAGTCAACGCCTATCTTTCGGATTATATTCTTATAATCCTTTTGGTTGGCTGCGGTTTATTCTTCACCATCGCAACAAAATTCGTTCAGGTTCGTTGCTTTGGCGAGGGTATGAAAAAGGTTTTCGGCAACCTTTCTTTAAAGGGCGGAAAACAGGAAAGCGGTCTTTCCTCTTTCCAAGCACTTGCTACTGCTATTGCCGCTCAGGTTGGAACAGGTAACATCGTTGGTGCTTCGGGTGCGATTCTTATTGGTGGTCCCGGTGCTATTTTCTGGATGTGGATTATTGCATTCTTAGGTATGGCAACCATCTATGCCGAGGCTGTTCTCGCTCAAAAAACAAGAATTACCGATGAAAACGGCAATATCCACGGCGGCCCTGTTTACTATATCAGAGAAGCCTTTAAGGGAGGTTTTGGTAAATTCTTAGCAGGCTTCTTTGCTGTTGCTATTACATTAGCATTAGGCTTTATGGGTTGTATGGTTCAGTCTAACTCTATTGCCGAATCCTGCAATACCGCATTTGGAATTGAGGGTTGGATTGTTGGTCTTATTCTCGCAATTATTTCGGCATTCATTTTTGTTGGCGGTGTTAACCGCTTAGCTTCGGTTACCGAAAAATTGGTTCCAATAATGGCAGTTTTATTCCTCTTGGGTGGACTTTTCGTTTTGGCTATCAGAATTGAATATATCCCCGAAACCTTTGGTATGATTTTTAAATATGCATTCACCCCCAGTGCTCTTATCGGCGGTGGTATCGGTTATGCTATTAAAACCGCTATCAGCCAAGGTGCTAAGCGTGGTCTTTTCTCAAACGAGGCAGGTATGGGTTCAACTCCTCATGCTCACGCTCAGGCAAATGTTGAAAAACCCCACGACCAAGGCGTTGTTGCTATAATCGGAGTATTTATCGATACCTTCATTGTTCTCACTATGACTGCTTTAGTTGTTATCTCCTGCCTCTATGCCGGAGAAAACGGTCTTGGCAATCTTGATGCCGCAGGATATCAAGCTGCAATCGGCGAGGGAATTATAGTTAAAACCAACGCTATGCAGTTGGCTTTCGGTCAGGCTATGGGTGTTATCTTCGGCGAAAAAATCGGTATGACCGTCGGCAACATATTCGTTGCAGTTTGCCTTTTATTCTTTGCTTATTCAACCGTTATCGGCTGGAACTTCTTTGGCAAAATCAATGTTCAGTATCTCTTTAAGAACAGTAAGGTTGCAGTTGTTATTTATTCTATCGTTTCGATTGCCTTTATTTTCCTCGGCACTCTTCTTTCAAACGATTTGGTTTGGGAGCTTACCGACTTCTTCAACTACCTAATGGTTATCCCCAACGTTATAGCTTTAGTTCCGCTCTATAAAATAGTTGTTGCGGCCTCTAAATCTAACAAGGTAAGTCCTCTTAAGTAATAATTTAAAGGGCGGCTTGGCCGCCCTTTTTTCTTTGGTGATAAAATGGAATATATTTTTTTTGACCTTGACGGCACTCTAACCGAGCCTGCTGAGGGTATAACAAATTCGGTTGCCTTTGCCTTGGAAAAATTCGGTATAACCGTGAAGGACAAGAGCACTCTTCAAAAGTTTATAGGCCCTCCCCTTATCGATTCCTTTATGGAGTTTTATGGGTTTTCGAGAGAAAATGCCGAAAAGGCGGTTGCTTTTTACAGGGAATACTATAAAGAAAAAGGTATTTTTCAAAATAAGGTTTATGAGGGAATACCCGCTATTCTTGAAACCCTTTTTGAGAAGAATAAAAAAATCATTTTAGCCAGTAGTAAGCCTCAGCTTTTTGCTGAACAAATTTTAAAATATTTTGGCATCGAAAAATATTTTTCCTTGATTGTTGGTGCAACTATGGATGAAAAGCGTTCCCATAAAGATGAAGTTTTAGCATACGCCATTGAAAAATCGGGAATAACCGATATTTCATCTGCCGTTATGATAGGCGACCGCAAATTTGATATTGAGGCGGCTCATAAATACGGAATGGATGCTATCGGGGTTCTTTTCGGTTATGGCTCTATAGAAGAGTTAAAAGCTTCGGGTGCGGATTTTATCGCCGCAACCACGAATGAACTTAAAAATTTACTAATATAAAAAGGCTCCGAAGGGAGCCTTTTTTGTTATCTTATAGTTTTATTTTCAATTTCCTCAACAGCAAGAGAGATGAACTCTTCAGTTTGCATTGAGCCTAAATCGCCATCCTCGCCTCTGCGGCGAACCGATACGGCATTAGCCTCAACCTCATTATCGCCGATAATAAGCATATAAGGAATCTTATTTAGTCTTGCCTCTCTTATCTTATAGCCAATCTTTTCATTTCTATCATCAAGCTCAACTATAATTCCCTTTGCCTCGAGCTGTTTCTTAACTTGATAAGCATAGTCAAGATGACGGTCAGCAATGGGGAGAATTTTAACCTGAACGGGTGCTAACCACATCGGGAATGCACCTGCATATTTTTCAATAAGAAGCGCCAAGGTTCTCTCATAGCAACCGATTGAAGTTCTATGAATAATATAAGGGTTTTTCTTAACGCCATCCCTATCAACATACTCCATACCGAATTTTTCAGCAAGCATTTGGTCAATTTGAATGGTGATAAGTGTATCCTCCTTGCCATAAACATTCTTAATTTGAATATCAAGCTTAGGTCCATAGAAAGCGGCCTCGCCGATACCTATCTTATAATCAATTCCAAGGTTATCGAGGATTTTGCCCATCATATCCTGAGCCTCATTCCATTGCTCAGGAGTCCCGATATATTTATCGGTATCACTTGGGTCCCATTGAGAGAATCTATAGGAAACATCCTCATAAAGACCCAAGGTTTTGAGCATAAATATCGCAAGCTCTAGGCTTCCCTTAAACTCATCCTCAAGCTGTTCGGGGGTGCAAATTAAATGGCCCTCGGAAATGGTGAACTGGCGAACACGAATTAGTCCGTGCATCTCACCCGATTCTTCATTTCTAAATAGGGTTGAGGTTTCGCCATAACGAAGGGGCAAATCACGATAAGAACGGGCACGGTTTAAATATGCTTGATATTGGAATGGGCAGGTCATCGGGCGAAGAGCAAAACACTCTTTTGTTTCATCAGTGGGGTCGCCGAGAACGAACATACCATCTAAATAATGGTCCCAGTGTCCCGAAATTTTATAAAGGTCGCTCTTTGCCATAAGGGGAGTTTTTGTTCTGAGCCATCCCCTTCTCTCCTCCTCATCCTCAACAAAGCGCTGAAGGGTTTGGAGAATTTTAGTGCCCTTTGGAAGCATTATCGGAAGTCCCTGACCGATAGTATCAACCGTTGTGAAAAGCTCTAACTCACGGCCCAATTTATTATGGTCCCTCTTCTTTGCCTCTTCAAGCATTGTTAAATGTTCTTCAAGCATTGAAGCCTTGGGAAATGCAGTTCCATAAACACGGCAAAGCATTTTCTTTGAGGAATCTCCTCTCCAATAAGCACCTGTTGCCGAGGTTAATTTAAAGGCCTTAACCGCTCCCGTGCTCATAAGATGAGGGCCGGCGCAAAGGTCGGTGAAATCATCCTGAGAATAGAATGAAATTTCCTCGCCCTCGGCGATACCCTCGGCTAGTTCAACCTTATAAGGCTCGTTTTTCTCCTCAAAGTATTTAATAGCCTCATCCCTTGTCATTGAAAATCTTTCAAGTTTAATATCCTCTTTAACGATTTTCTTCATTTCCTCTTCAATCTTAACAAGGTCATCGGGGGTGAAGTTTGTTTCAACATCGAAATCATAATAGAAACCATCTTCAACTGCAGGGCCTATAGCCAACTTTGTTTCAGGGAACAAACGCTTAACAGCCTGCGCCAAGATATGAGAAGCAGTATGTCTGAAAGCCCATCTGCCGTTTTCATCATCAAAGGTTAAAATTTCAAGAGCGCAATCCTTATCAAGTTTAGTTCTAAGGTCATAAACCTCGCCGTCAATTTTAACAGCACAGGCCGATTTTGCAAGACCCATACTAATTTCCTTGGCAACCTCATAAGCTGAAACGCCCTCGGGAAATTCCTTAATAACATCGCCCTTTAAAGTAATCTTAATCATTTTTATTCCTCCAAAAAAATAAACTCCGTCCCAAAAAGCCATCGCTTTTCGGGACGAAGCATAAAATCTCCGCGGTTCCACCCGAGTTCTCGGCAAAGCCGAACTCTTTTAAAGTTTTTAACGCAAACAACACGTCCGTGTTTTTTACCCACGGCACTCAAAGGCGGTCTCATCTACCCGTTTCTTACGCAGTTTTCAGCCAAGACTTACGCTCTCTTAAAGAAACTAAAGCAAACTACTGTCCTTCTCAACGCTTTACCTACATATAATACAATTTACAAAATAAAAAGTCAAGTTTTTATTAAAAAAGACCGCCAAATGCGGTCTTTAATTTTAATAGTTTTCTGCTCTAACTTCAAAGTAGCTTTGGGGATGAGCGCAAACGGGGCAAACTTGGGGAGCCTTTTTGCCGATAACCAAATGTCCGCAATTTCGGCATTCCCACATAATTTCCTCGCTCTTTTCGAAAACCTTTTGCATCTCAACATTGTTAAGAAGCTTTAAATATCTTTCCTCATGAGTTTTCTCAATAGCAGCAACTGCACGGAACTTTGCAGCAAGCTCAGTAAAACCTTCTTCCTCAGCTTCCTTTGCAAAGGTTGCATACATATCGGTCCATTCATAATTTTCGCCTGCGGCAGCGGATTTAAGGTTTTCGGCAGTATTGCTTATACCCTTAAGCTCTTTAAACCACATTTTTGCGTGTTCCTTTTCGTTGTTGGCAGTATCAAGGAAAAGAGCAGCAATTTGCTCATAACCTTCCTTTTTGGCAACACTTGCGAAATAGGTATACTTATTTCTAGCTTCGCTCTCGCCCGAAAAAGCCGCCATCAAGTTTTTTTCAGTTTTGCTTCCTTTTAATTCCATTGAAATCACCTCATTTTATATTTTACCCTAATTTCAGGGATTTATTACTTCAAAAATCCGTTAACTATTTGTTCCTCAGCCTCTTGTTCGGTAAGACCTAAGGTCATAAGCTTTGTTAACTGCTCACCTGCAATCTTACCAATGGCCGCCTCGTGAATTAAAGCGGCATCAAGATGGTTTGCGGTTATCTCAGGGATAGCCGAAACCTTGGCATTATCCATAATGATAGCATCGCACTCACTGTGTCCCGAGCATACATTATTACCATTGATTTTAGAAAGGAACAACTGATAGGAATTATCCTTAGCAACCGAACGGGAAACGACATTGGCACTTGAATTTTCGCCATCAAGCTCAACCTCGAAATCGGTTTCAGCTTTCTCTTCTCCACTTGTCATAAGTTTTTCTCTAATAATAAGGGTTGCGTTATCCGAAAGTCTTGCCTTGGTTGAACGCTTAGTAAAATCAACACCCTCAATTTGAGTTGTTTCCATTTCCATATATCCGCCGTCAGCGATATTTATAACGGTTACGGGATTCATATTGCTTTCTCCCTTGCCATCCGCCTTACCATAATGCTTTTCAACATATTTAACCTTAGCGTTTTTGCCGACAAAGAAGGTATGGATACCATCGTGTCTTGATTCCTCATCACCGCAGTTATGGATACCGCAGCCTGCAACAATCTCAACATCTGCATTATCTCCAATGATAAAATCATTGTAAACCAATTCTTTAAGTCCTGTTTCGGAGATAATTACAGGGATATGCACCTTTTCACCCTTAGTGCCGGATTTTATAACAACCTCTATTCCCGAATTATCCGCCTTGTTTCTGATATCAATATTTTCGGTAACCCTTCTGCTATCAAGCGAACCGTTTGAACGGATGTTAAAGGCTCCTTCGGGAGTGCCTTCCATATCGGCAATAATCTTAAGGAGTTCAAGCTCAGTATTATTCATTTACTTTCCCTCCCCTTTCTCTATAAGCACACGGCAACCCATATCGGTGCTGCCTAAAAGGTCGGGTAAAACCTCATCCTTTTTGCCTTGATTCTTAATTTTACCTGCCGATACAACTATAACCTTATCAGCAATATTAAGGATTCTCTCCTGATGCGAGATTATAATAATCGAACCTCCGAGATTATCATGCATCTTTTCAAAAACCTTAATTAAACTATTAAAGCTCCAAAGGTCAATACCCGCCTCAGGCTCATCAAAAAGTGAAATCTTAGTGCCTCGAGCCAAAACGGTTGCAATTTCAATTCTTTTAAGCTCGCCGCCCGAAAGAGAAGCATTGACCTCACGGTTTATATAATCTCTGGCGCAAAGTCCCACCTGAGATAAATAATCGCAAGCCTCCGCTATACTTATATCTTTTCCTGCCGCAAGACTTATCAAATCGTGAACAGTTATTCCCTTAAAACGAACAGGCTGTTGAAAAGCAAAGCTTATTCCCCTTTTAGCTCTTTCGGTTATTGAAAGCTCTGTTATATCCTCGCCATCAAGCAAAATTTTACCCTTTGTTGGTTTTATAATGCCCGCAATAATTTTAGCGAGGGTTGATTTTCCTCCGCCGTTGGGGCCTGTTATAACAACAAAACCATTATCAATTTTAAGACTTATATCTTTAAGAATTTCCTTAACGCCGTTTTCACCCTCGGCAGAAAAGGAAATGTTTTTAAGCTCTAACATTATTTACTCCCTTTGTTTTTCTAAAACTTATATTGCCCAAATTTTCCTACTCTTTACACCCGATATTATACAGCTTTTCATAGGTAAAATCAATAGAAAAAGAATAAAAAGGAGGATGAAATCCTCCTTTTCTCATTTTATTTCATATCCGCCAACCGGTCGAACATTTATAAGGCAGCAGCTACCCTCTCCAAAAGCATTTTCTATCATTTTCTTATAATCCGAAAATCTCTCGGTTGGGATATAGCACTGAATTGTTCCTGCGAAGCCGCCTCCGTGAACACGGCAGGCTCCTCTGCCATTCAAGAAATTCTTTGTTAAGGCAAGAGCTAAGCATAAGCCCTGTTCTCTAACATTAGAATTTGAATATAGGTTTTGCAAATAATTATATGAGGACTGACCCGAAGCGTTAACCTGATTTAAGAACTCCTCAAAATCACCCTTTTTAAGAGCTGCGAGCTGAAGCTCAACCCTTTTTTGCTCATTGAAGAAATGGAAAGCTCTGAGAATTGCTCTATCGCCTACCTTTTGGCGAAGAGAAGCTATATTTCCATAAAATTTGCTTTCATCGGCATCCCTCAAAAAGTCAACACCTAAAGCGTTGCTGATATCCTTGCATTCAATAGTTATATCCGCATAATCGCCTGTTAAATTGGCGTGGTTGCCGCCTGTATCAACAACGCAAAGAGTATATCCAAACTTATTTATATCAAGTGAAATGCTTTCAACTATCGGCTCGGCAGGGTCCATAAAATCGGCATATGTAAATCCGCCCGAGGCCGATGCCATTTGGTCAAGAAGACCGCAAGGCTTGCCGAAATAATCCCTCTCGGCAAACTGACCTATTTTGGCAATTGTTATGGGGTCAATCTTATTATC
>CAJGDQ010000023.1 GCA_904502215.1 Clostridiaceae bacterium | reverse complement strand
GGAAGCTCGGTTTTGAACTCAACAATTCTTGGATATTTATAAGGTGCAGTATGCTCCTTAACATATTTTTGAATTTCCTTTTTGAGCTCATCGGTGCCCTCGGTTCCCTCAACAAGAACGATGCTAGCCTTAACAACCTGACCTCTAACCTCATCAGGAGCTGCCGAAACACCGCATTCAAGAACATAAGGAAGTTCCATAATAACGCTTTCTATTTCAAACGGACCTATTCTATAACCCGAAGATTTGATAACATCATCAATACGGCTAACATACCAAAAATAACCGTCCTCATCTCGCCAAGCGGTATCCCCTGTGTGATACATACCATCATACCAAGCATCTTTAGTCTTTTCGTCATCAAGATAGTATTCTTTAAAGAGTCCGCAAGGAACATTCTTGTCAGTTCTAATAACGATTTCGCCAACCTCGCCATCTGCTACGGGGTTGCCCTCAGGGTCAACTATATCAACATCATACTGAGGAGAAGCCTTGCCCATAGATCCAACCTTTGGAACGGTGCCTGAAAGGTTTGCAATAGTAAGGGTTGTTTCGGTTTGACCGAAGCCCTCCATAATTTCAAGACCTGTTGCATCCTTAAACTGCTTGAAAACCTCAGGATTTAAAGCTTCGCCTGCAGTTGTCATATGATGAATTGAGGATAAATCGAATTTCGAAAGGTCGCTCTTAACAAGCATTCGAAGCATTGTTGGGGGTGCGCAAAATGTTGTTATATTATATTTTGCAAACATCGGCAAAATTTCATCAGCATTAAAGCGGTCAAAGTCATAAACAAAAACCGCTCCCTCGCAAAGCCATTGACCATAAAGCTTGCCCCAAAGAGATTTTCCCCAGCCTGTATCCGAAATGGTGAGGTGGAGTCCGTCCCTCTCGCAGCAATGCCAATACTTTGCGGTTACAAAATGGCCGAGTGCATAAGTGTGCTTATGGCATGCCATCTTAGGATTGCCTGTTGTTCCCGATGTAAAGAACATAAGGGCTGCCTCATCGCCCGAAGAGGTATCTACGGTGCGGTCAAATTTACCTGAAAAACGGCTGTATTCACTATCGAAATCGTGCCAATTCTCTCTATTTCCGCCAACCATTATAAGTGTTTTAACCTGAGGGCAGTTTTTAGCCGCTCTCTCGGCTATCTCGGCGGTATCTCCATCGGCGGTGCAAACAATAGCGCTAACGCCTGCCGCATTGTATCTATATTCAAAATCGTGGTCCTTAAGCTGATTGGTTGCAGGTATTGCAACAGCGCCTATTTTATGAAGAGCTATCATACTAAACCAGAACTGATAATGTCTCTTAAGAACAAGCATAACCTTATCTCCCCTTTTAATTCCAAGAGAAGAGAAATAGTTTGCAACCTGATTAGAAGCCCTTTTAATGTCCTTAAAGGTGAAACGGCGCTCGGTCATATTTTTATCAATATGAAGCATAGCTAGCTTTTCGGGGTATTTATCAGCAATGCCGTCAACAATATCGAAGCCAAAATTAAAGCTATCGGTATTTTTGAATTTAATCTCCTGCAAAGCTCCGTTTTCATCTTCTTTAGTTTCAACAAATTTCTCGCAAACGAGCTTTTGAGAGGTCTTGGCCGAAGCAATACTCTTTCTTATGGTTTCTTCCTTAACATTTTCACCCGGTAAAACAACGGCGCAAAAAACACAGTCCTTGCCATCAACCGCTATCATTCCGTGGGGAGTTGAAGAGTTATAGAAAATGCTATCTCCCTCGTTAAGAATTTCGGTATGGTTGCCGATTTGAACCTTTAAAGAACCGCTCAATACCAAGTCAAACTCCTGACCCGAATGGGTTGCAAGCTCTATCGGTTTGTTTTGCTGAGAAGGAGAATATTCATATTTAACCCAAT
Source organism: Clostridiaceae bacterium (assembly GCA_904502215.1). Taxonomy (GTDB): domain Bacteria; phylum Bacillota; class Clostridia; order Oscillospirales; family Acutalibacteraceae; genus UBA737. Next base: position 9,535 of record CAJGDQ010000023.1, on the reverse strand, counting down.
AAGGCTCAGCTAATTTATCCTTAAATTTTGGAGCCAAGTTAGCAATATCAATGCCCTCTTCTTTAGCGGTTCTCTGACCCTTGCCCTTTCTTGTTACAGTGTAACTTGAAAGCCTCGCCGAATGGCCCTCTAAAAGCTCAGTTAACTCAACATCAAATAAAAGAGCACATTTATGTATAAAACTAAAGGGTATATCCGCACTTGCGGTTTCAAAAGCAAGGTATTTTTCAACCGAAACCTCAGTTTTTTCGGCCATTTCTTCAACAGACCAACCCATAATCTCACGCATTTCCTTAATTCTGGAAGCGATTTCCATTAACTGTTGTTTTGTTGTGTCGGTTGTCATGCTAACTACTCCTTTTTCTTTAAAATAAAAAAACCGTCCCAAAGAAAAACTTTGAGACGGAATAAATAATCCGCGGTACCACTCAAATTGCAGTTTTAGAAACTGCCCCTCAGGGTCTAGCAACCCTTATGCCTTTACGCAGCAATCACGAGAAAACCTACACGCAAAAATAGTTTCAGCTTTCCGGCTCGGAAGGGATAGGCATTTAAAATACTCACTATCGGTTTGCACCAACCACCGACTCTCTAAAAGCTTATATTTCAGCCGACTTCGTCAAAGCCTTTAAAAATTTTAATAATTATAACACCTTTTAAAAAATTTGTCAATATTTTTTATTCACCTTTATATTTTCTTTTTGTTGCTAAACCGCCCCGTATGTGTCTTTCTTGCTTATTTTTCTCCAAAACCTTTCGAACCCTCCGATAAAGCTGAGGATTATCGTATCTAAGCCTTTCGGTAACATCCTTATGAACAGTAGATTTGCTAATCTTAAAAACCTTTGCGGCAGCTCTGACAGTTGCCCCCGTATCCAAAATATATTCGCCCAGAATAACCGCTCTATCCCCTGTTTGCCCAGTCATACAATCAACTCCTATTTACCTGTTTAATTGTATGAAATAGATTGGAAAATTATGCTAAAAAAGAGATTCACCAATCAGTGAATCTCTTTTAATTAATTATCAAAAATTTCTTTCCATAAAGGCATAACCTTTTGCGGCAAATAAAGACTTGCATTCTCCTTTGAAATATTGGCTAAATCTTTTTTGAGCTTATCATCGGATAAAACCTTAACAATGATATCAGCCATTTGCTCTTTATTTTCAAAAGGAATAAGGAAACCGTTTTTGCCATTTTCAATTATCACCTCAGGGCCAACAGGCACATCATAGCTTATAAGCGGCAAACCAACCGAGGAGGCTTCCAACAGCACCATCGGGAAACATTCGGTAAGAGAGGTCATAACATAAATATCGCCATTTAACATATGTTTTGCAACCTCTTCCTTTGAAACCATGCCCGTTATTGTTACCTTATCTTTTAAATTTAGTTGCTCTATTATATTTTCCAAATTCCCCAACTCATCGCCACCACCAACAATAGTAAGTCTGGCATCGGGCATTTGTTTGAGCACTAAATCAAAAACCTGCAACAAACCACCAAAATTTTTAACGGGATGAAGTCTTCCAACCGAAATAAGATTTTTTCCCTTAAGTGGGGCGTTATCCTGAGGAATATTCTCTAATATGTTTGGAATTTCAACTATCTTGATTTTCTTGTTATCTTCAAGCCACTTAGAAAAATTCGCCCTTGAGCCTCGGCATAAAACAACTAAATAATCCAAATTTCTAAAAGCCTTGCGGCATCTTGCAACATATTTCTTGCTGTCATTATGCAAATGCTCTTGAGTTAAAGTTACAACGCCCTTTGGAGCATATTTTGAAAGCATTTCAGCAAATTCAACCCTAGTTGAAAGAACAAAATCGCAATCAAGCTTTTTGATTTCATTTTGCATCAAGCTTGTTTTTAAATATAAAATTTTAATAGCTCTTATTAGCTGTTTTATAAAAGCAAAAATATTTTTTTCCTTAATAGCTTGGGCTATTTCTTTTCGATTTGGATGAGTATCCATTAAATATTTAACCTTAACCCTATCGCTAATCTCATAAGCCGGTGGATTGTTCATACTATAGGTTGAAATTATTTCAACCTCATAATCCCGACTCAACTCATTAGCTAAGGTTATGGTTTGCTTCTCTATTCCGCCGTGCTGCAAATGAAGCATTAAAATAACTATGCGTTTTATATTAAACACCACAACTTTCTAAAATACACCGCTATCCTTATGCTCGATAGCATAAGGAAAATCATAAATATATTCCTTCAACTCATCAGCTATATATTCACATTCCTTAGCATACTCCTCATTTTTAAGGAACAGCTGAGTATTGAAAATTGATTTTTCAGGATTAAACTTAGTTTTAGCGGCAGTATGAGTGCTTCTATCCCAACCGAGTTTTTTAAAAATCTTTGAGATAGTTTCATCATAATTATAAACCAAATCCTCAAACTTGATTCGCATTATTCTATCACTCTCAGCAGTTTTCTCCATCTTGCGAAGCTTAGAATAATATTTGCAAAACTCCTTAACATCTTGAGGGTAAGGAACAACATCGCCGCTTTTAGACCAATAATATTTATTACTTATAAAAACATCTCTGGGGTCTCGCTCGATTACAAAAACAAAAGCATCATCATCGAAATATTTATCAAACCTAAATAGATTGAATGGCAAAAGCAGTTGGTCAAAAAGAATGCTTTCATTATTATAACCGGCCATCTTTATAAGATTATAAATATACTCCTTAGAAGCACTATAAAAATCCTCTTCCTCAATAAAGGAAAGCTTCATAGTATCATAAGCCAAAACCTTTTTAGGCTTAAATTTATTAAGAGTTAATAGTTTTAAGCCCTTGTTGAAGCAAAGCCTTAAAAACATCTTGAAGTTGGTGTTCTCTTGATAATACCAATAATATTCACTTTCAACATCGGTTATTTTCTTTATATATCTTTTGGTTTCCTCAAAAAAATTCTCACCGATATTTGTTTTATAATTTCCAACCCACCAATATTTTTTATCATAAAGCTGCTTCATTGTTCTTTCAAAGGAATGAATAGCTTCATCACTTCTAACAGCATTATTTCCAACAAGAAGCTTATCCTCTAAATCGAAAACGCCGTTAGGACAATGCAAAAAAACATATTCAAAGGTTCCTCGGCTAACATCAACACCCTCAACCTCGCTAAAAATATCGGTTATTGCCGAAGAGCCTGAGCCCATATATCCTGTTGGAATGATTATTCTTTTTGGATTTGCCATTTATTTCACCATTTTCTTCAGTTTCATGCAAAGAGCAGTTAAGAAATACAATTTGTTTCTATTAAAAAACAAAACAAGTTTCTTGTTTGAAGACAAAGTAGTAACATATTTGTTGTTATACAAATTTTCAAACTTAGAAATATAAGAACTAAGTTTATTTAAAACTTCCTTTTTCTCTTTGCTGTTTGCAGTAGCAACTCTAGCCATAGCCGCAACAGCTATATGGTCTATAACATAAAATTCAAGCTCGTTCTTAAACCTATCATATAGGCCCTTTTGCTTGAAATAATCGGCAACGTCTTCTATGGCTGTAATAATTTCTAAATTGCGAAGAGTATTAGAATTATTCATTATTGAACCGGCTCTTTGAACATAGAAAAAGAGCATATCATCAATATATGTGATTATTTTGGCATCCAAAAAGAGTTTGGGCACCATTCTTAAATCTTCATACCATTCACGGGCAACAAATCTTAAATCACCAAACAGTTCCCTTTTATACATTTTTCCCCAAGCGGAAAAACGGTTTAGCAAAATTTTAGGCTTGTCATAAACATTAGTAGAACCGATAAAATTATTTTTATAATATGAAAGTGGGGTGCCATCCTCAGCAACATCGCATAAATTACATATAACAATATCGCTGTTTTCCGTTTCGGCGGCTTTTGCAAACTTTTCTATACAATCGTTAGCAATATAATCATCACTATCCAAAAACACAACATAGTCACCCGTAGCTTTGCTAAAACCATAATTTCTAGCTCCACCCAAACCACTGTTTTCAATGGTAAAGCCCTTGAAATTTGGATTTTCGGCAACATATCTGTTTATGATTTCAGGTGAAGAATCGGTGCTGCCGTCATTAACGATAATAACCTCTGTATCCTTATAGGTTTGATTTTTTACCGATTCCAAGCATCTTTCCAAAAAACCTTCAACATTGTATACAGGTATAATTATACTTACGAGCATTTTCGTTCTCCTTTTAAGCTCTTTTTAAAATACCAAGAACCTTTTCAAGTATGATTTTTAAAATTTGATTTTTAGTTATAAGCATCATTATAAAGTATATTCCGCCACCGGCCATAAGCTCAAGTATCAATTTCAATACTACCGAAACATCAATTAAAGCAACTAACCTAACAACAAAATACATAATAACCGAAGCCAAAATAACCCAAATATTATCCTTTAAAATCTTTCGGATATTTATCATATCTTTAACATTCCAATAAGAAATTAAAAGAACGGCCATTTCGGCAACAATAGATGATATGCAAGCCGCTATTATGCCAAACCTGGGTATTAAAATAATATTGACAGCAACATTAACAACTGCTCCAATGGTTGTTGAAAGGGTATAAATTTTCTCCTTGCCCATAGGCATAAGAAGCTGAACTCCCAAAATACTGTTAATCGACATAGTAAGCATTAAAACGCTCAAAACCTTAAGTGTTGGAACAACTCCAAGATATTCGCTTCCTAAAAAGAAAGGAATAAAATCATCAGCAACCGCCAAAACCCCAAAAACTGCAGGAAAAGCTAAAAACAAATTAAAATTAAAGGATTTTCCAATATATTCCTTTATTCCCTCTTTATCGTTACTTGCGGTAAGATTTGCAACCCTTGCCATCATAGCGTAGCCAACTGATTGCAAAATAGCAGTAACCATTCTAATAAGCCTTTGAGCCTGGTCGTAAATACTAACATTATCGGTGTTAGTCATCCAACCAAGCATACTTCTATCGAGAAGAGCATAGATATAGTTCATTGCCTGCGGAATAAAGAGCATAACGCATGGCTTCACGTGGGAAAAAGGTTTAATCTTCTTTACTGTGCGAATATCAATATATTTCGGCAAATAATAAAACATAACGAGGTTGCCGAGTAAAGAACTTATAGCAATAAAGAAAACATAAAGTTTTAAATCCGAGGGTTTTCTGATAAAGAGGAATAAAGCAGCAATAAATATAACCTTAATCAAAAGGTTTCTTATTGTTACCTTTTTAAAATCCTCAACCCCTTGATAAAACCAAGAAATATCAATACCATTAGCAACAATAGTTATAATTTGAATGCGATAAATATACGAAAACTCATTACCAAAGCAAAGTGTTGGAATATAAACTGCAAGTGTTGCCAGCATTAAAAACAACTTCAAAACAATTATTTCCATCGTAGCCTTAGGCAATAGCTCTTTATTATCGCTAACATATGCAATTTTTCTAATTCCATGAAGCGAGGTCCCTAAAGAGCCGACTATAACAAAATAAGTTACAATACTTTCGGTAAATGAATGAATACCATTTGAATGAAGCCCCAAAGTTCTGGCAACAAATGGCGTTGTTATAATTGGTAAAACCGTTGCTATAATTTGATATAGCATATTATAAAAAACATTTTGAGATAAAGCTAATTTTTTCATAAATATATTCCTATCTGTTTTCTATTAGCTTAACGATATTATCAATTTGAGTTTCATAAGAAAACAACTTGATATGCTCTTTAGCATTTTCACCCATCTTTTTATTGTTTTGAATGTTTAAAACAACTTCTAATACGGCCTCTTTGAATTGCTCATAATTTTCAACAACAACTCCGCATTTGCCCTCATTAGAAAGCTCATCAACTCCGCCAACCTTAGATGAAATAAAAGGCTTGCCGAGCGCCAATCCCTCAGTGAAAACAGTTGGAAAACCTTCACTTCTCGATAACATACAAACCGCTTTACTTTGCTTTATAACAGGATAAGGCTCTAAAACATATCCCAATAATTCAACATTATCTTGAAGCTTTTTATCCGAAATATATTTAGCTATTTCTTTTTCCAAAGGACCTGTTCCTAAAAGATAAAGCTTAATATCAATACCTTCATTTTTTAGCTTTTCTGTATATTCAATAAGCTCAATTGGATTTTTAGCATCCTCAATTCTCCCTAAGAAAACAATAGCATTTTCTCTTAAAGAAATACTGGTTTTCTTATCAGCCTTGGCATTTATATCAGAAATATCGATTCCATTATAAATGGTTTCAATTTTACCCTCAAACTGAGGAAAAATTTCCAAAATAGAATCTTTTGTGTTTTTAGAAATAGCAACAATCTTATCGGCTTTTTTATAGCTAATGCCCTGTAAAAAACGATTAAAAGGCTTATCCCTTAAATCATATATATCTCCGTGATTCCATTGAATATTATAAACCCTTTTAGAACCGCTAGTTAAGTAGGAAGGAATTTGATAATTAAAAGAAATCTCAACATCAAATTTTTCCTTAACATATAACTTCCTAAGTATAAAAGGAGCGATATGAACTAAAAAATATTTTATAAGCTTTTCTATTCTCGAAGCCTTTTCCATATCAACGATAGGCCTTAAAATCTTAACCTTGGGGTTAAAAGATTCCTTTTTAACTCCAAATTTAGCATACTCTAAAACCGAAATTTCATAATCGGTTTTATCTGCCAACCCATTAACCACATTGGCCAAAATTCTTTCAGCGCCACCGCCTAAGCTTGAGGTATAAATGGTGAAAAGTATTTTTTTCATCCTTATTTCCTTTCAGTTTGGAATTTATAAAATCCTGCAACAATAAAAGCAAAAATAGTTATCGAGAAAATTCCGAAGAATAAATGGCCCGCCATTATAGAGAGAAGAAGCGGCGCACAAATTCCAAGTGCAAAAAATCCATTTTCATAAATAAAACATTGTTTTATTTTTCTAAGTGCTAAATAGACACCATAAAGAGCCACCAAGATATACGGACATATAAACAAGGCGGTGCCTAAATATCCAAACCAAATATTTTGCGAAACAAAATCCTTTTCCGAATAAGGGAAGTTTGATATATAACCAATTCCAAAAAGTTTGTCTCCCATTTCATTTGAATTAATTCTTATAACCTCTTCATATATCTTAGATTTGAAAAGCCTATAATCAACCTGCCAATTGCTTCCGCCAACAATAATGCTATACCAAAATTTGAAGTTTTCTTCTATCGGGAAAAGCTCTAAAAATTCGGGCTCAATCCTAAAAAGATAAGGATTTTCATTAACATATTTTGAAAAACTTTTGATAAATTCAGGAGAAAGCTTTCCACCCTTTTCCTGAATTTCAACCTCGGCCATCATTTCCTCGGTAGCCTCTTTTTGTTCTTCGGTAACCTCAAAAGCTTCAGTTCTGCTTTGTTGAATTGAAAACATAGGAGAAAAAGCAATCAAAACAAAAACCAAAGCAACCGAAATAAAATACATTATAAACTGCTTCCATTTAAAATTAAATTGCTTAAGCAAAACACCAAAAATAATAGCGAAGATAAAGCCAACCGCCAAAACGATAGTTCCACCTATGGTTGAAACCTTAGTGCCTATCATAACCAGAGCAATTCCATTAAGGCAAAGAAGCAAATATCTCGAAACGGTTCCATACTTCAATGCAAGCATAACAACAAAAACGAAAAGCATAAAAAGAATCAAGCCAATTTGATTGCCCATAAAGAACCAACCCTTAGAGGTCATAAAAGAGGGATATTCTTTATCCGGATTATAAAACCATTCAAAAATATTTCTGGTTATAAAGCTGTTTTTTTCAAGGGTGCTGGCATAGCAAATAAAAGAAACCTTGAAGATATTAGTTAAAACAATAACCGAACTAATAATAATCGAAAGCGCTGTAACAACCTTTTCGAACATCTTAAAAGATAAATCGCTGAAAAGGAAATAATAGAAAACAAAAACAGGTATGAGATAGATTCTTATAATAAAGTAAATTTCCTTAAACCAATTAAGCTCCGAGCCGGTTAATATATCCTGATTAAAGCTTAAGATATTCATAATATGTAAAACAGAATATAAGCCAACCAAAACCGAGTATATAATTATCGGTATAAAAACCTTAGGCTTTTTAAGGTTAACGAAGAAAAATGTAACCGTTAAAACACCCAAATATAAAATATTAATAAGCTCGATAAATGAAATGCCGAAAATTTGAAAACGGTCTTCATTAACAAGCCTTAGCATATCTATTATAATTTGCAAAAAGACAAAACCAACAAGCTCAAATAAAAGAGCTTTCTGCGAAAATAATTTCTTCACCTAAAGAACACCAACCTTAATAAAAATAAGAAAATCTTATTAAAAAGCATAACACCTCTATTTTCTATTATTCTACAACATTTCGTAGATTTTGTCAATTGAACAACAATATAAAAAAAACAAGAGCTTTACCCCGAGGGGTAAAGCTCTTGTGATTTAATTAGTTAATACGGCCTTTATCGGAAATCGAGCTCAATAGGATTGATTGGCGAACCAAATCCAACATTCATTGTATTATAGATATGTATCTTCCCACTTAGAAGTATTATGATATGCACCTGCATATACAAAAGCAGCATTACTCGAATTCGGGTGGGCGGTTGTAACTCCTCTTCCGAAGATTATATTGTTCATATCAGCGTAGCTTATTAGCTGCAAAATTTCAAATAACAAACATATAATTCCGAATTAAATTTGCATATCCTATCCTCTTTTGCAAAGGCTAATTTTGAGGTGTTTTATATGGCTAAAAAACAAGGTAAAAGAACTATTATTTTCGAAAACAAACCAAGAATAATTTCCTATGCTTCGGCAGTTGGCAAAAAGGAGCATGAAGGCCCGTTATCAGATGAATTTGATTATTTCAGTGAGGATAGCTTATTTGGTGAAAAATCCTTTGAAAAAGCCGAAAGCCGTCTTCAAAAAACCGCTATTACAATTGCTCTTCAAAAGGCAAAATTAAAAGCTTCGGATATTGATAAAATCTTTGCAGGAGACCTGCTTAATCAATGCATTGGTTCGTCCTTTGGAATAAGAGAATTAGGCATTCCGTTCATAGGTCTTTACGGAGCTTGTTCAACTATGGCACTTTCCACCGCTCTCGCTTCTATATTCATAGATAGCGGTGCTGCCGATAAGGCGATTGCAGTTACTTCTTCCCATTTTTGTTCAGCCGAGCGACAATACCGTTTTCCCCTTGATTACGGTTCTCAACGGACTCCAACTGCTCAATGGACAGTTACAGGCTCAGGCGCACTGATTTTGGGCAAAAAAGGCAACGGTCCTTATATAAATTCGGTATGCTTTGGAGAGATTGAAGACTTTGGAATAACAGACGCCAACAATATGGGGCCTGCAATGGCCCCTGCTGCAGCCTCTACCCTAATACACTTTTTTAAGGATACCAAAACCTCTCCTGAGGATTATGATGTTATTTATACAGGAGATTTAGGAACTGTTGGCACTGATGCTCTTTATGAGTTATGTCTTAAAGAGGGCTATG
>CAJGDQ010000022.1 GCA_904502215.1 Clostridiaceae bacterium | reverse complement strand
GTTAATGCCCTTATGTTTCATTGCAAGGATTCTTTATCCGGTATTAACGGAGTTATGCGACCCGGCATAGTTCATAGAATTGATAAGAACACAAGCGGTCTTTTAATGGTTGCCAAAAATGATTTCGCTCATAATTTCTTGGCCGAGCAAATAAAGGAGCATTCTTTCACAAGGGAATATGAAGCTATAGTTTACGGTAATGTTAAAATGCAAGAGGGAACGATTGATGCTCCCATTGCAAGACACCCCCAAAAGCGCAAGCAAATGGCGGTTGTATCGGGTGGCAGAAGGGCAGTTACCCATTATAAAGTTATTGATAGACTTAACGGTTTTACCCATCTAAGATTAAAGCTTGAAACGGGTAGAACCCATCAGATAAGGGTGCATATGGCATATCTCGGTTTCCCTGTTGCAGGGGATGAGGTTTATGGTCCGAAAAAGGTTATAACAAGCCTTGGTGGTCAATGCTTGCACGCTAAGAAAATTGGCTTCATTCACCCGAAAACTCAGGAATATATGGAGTTTGAAAGTGATTTGCCTGATTATTTCAAGGCATTTTTGAAAAGGAACAAGGTTTAAGTGGGAATATTTGATAATTGTATTTTAGCGTGTGATGTTGATGGAACTCTTATGGAAAATGAATATCTCAACCCTAAAAATATAGAAAAAATAGAATTTTTTATGAATGAGGGCGGAAGGTTTTCTCTTTCAACCGGAAGGGCGCTTATTGCAGCAAGTGAGGTTGCAAAGTTGCTTAAAAATGTTTCACCATCGGTTGTAACAAACGGTGCGGTTGTTTTTGATTTCAAAGAGGAAAAAACCATCCTTGAAAAAGCTATTCCGAAAGAGGATTATAGAATAGTAGAGCTAATTTATAACAACTTCGAAAAAATTGGTATTGAAATTCATTGCAGGGATAAGGCTTTTACTCTTAGAAGAACGAGTGAAACTGATATTCACCAGCTTTGTGAACATTTTGAGGCTCCTGATATTACCTTTGAAGAAGTTTCAAAATATAAATGGAACAAGGTTAATTTCTTTTTAAATACCTTGCAAGAAAGAGAAGAGCTTAAAAGCTTTCTAAAAAATGAAAAGGTTAATTCAAAATATGTTGATACCTGTGCGGTGCTTGACGGCAGGATGAGATATTATTATGAGATATTACCTTTTGGAGTATCCAAAGCTTCGGCTTTAAAAGAGCTTTGCGGTTTGATGGATATTAAAAAGGGCGGATTATTTGCAATAGGCGATTATTACAACGACCTTGAAATGTTGAAAATGGCAGATATAGCGGCAGTTCCAAATACCTCTCCTGAGGAAATAAAGGAAACCGCTGAATATATAACTGTTTCTTGTGATGAGGGCGCAGTTGCGGATTTTATTGATTATTTAACAAGTAAATTCAATGCAAATTAATTGCATTTTATAAAGAAAGGATTGATAAGATGGATAATGCAGTTAAAAAAGACCTGCAAATCACAGCCTTAAAAGTTAGAATGGGCATCATAGAGGGGGTGCATAGCGCTAAGTCGGGACATCCGGGTGGTTCGCTTTCTTGCACTGATATTTTAACATATCTTTATTTTAAGCATATGAATATCGACCCAAAAAATCCTAAGATGGAAAATAGAGACCGCTTTGTTCTTTCTAAGGGACATGCAGCGCCTGCTCTTTATTCCGTTTTAGCTAATCGCGGTTATTTTGATGTTGAGCTTCTTAAAACTCTTCGCAAGCCCGATAGCATTTTGCAGGGTCACCCCGATATGAAGCATATCCCCGGTGTTGATATGTCCTCAGGCTCTTTGGGTCAGGGTATATCGGCGGCTGTTGGTATGGCTCTTTCGGCTAAGCATTTTGGCGATGATTTCAAGGTTTATACTGTTTTAGGTGACGGCGAAATCGAGGAAGGTCAGGTTTGGGAGGCTGCTATGTTTGCGGCTAACAAGGGACTTTCTAATTTAACTGCCTTTGTTGATTATAATAATCTTCAGATTGACGGAACTATTGAAGAGGTTAACTCGGCAATGCCTATCGATAAGAAGTTTGAAGCATTTAATTGGCACGTTATTGTTATCAACGGTCATGATTTTGATGAGATTGAAAACGCTTTGAAAGAGGCTGAAACTATTGATAAGCCGGTTGCAATAGTTGCTAAAACTGTTAAGGGCAAGGGCGTTTCCTTTATGGAAAATCAGGTTGGTTGGCATGGTTCTGCGCCCAACGATGAACAATATGAACAGGCAATGAGCGAGCTTAATGCTCAGCTTGCTGAGTTACAGTAATAGGGAGGTAGAAAGATATGTCAGAAGTAAGAAAAGTTGCAACCCGCGTTAGTTACGGTAACGCTTTGGCTGAGCTTGGAGCTAAGAGAGATGATTTCGTTGTTTTAGATGCCGACCTTGCTGCCGCTACACAAACAGGTATGTTTAAAAAGGCTTTCCCTGAAAGATTTTATGATTGCGGTATTGCTGAGCAAAATATGGTTGGTATTGCTGCAGGCATTGCTGCAACAGGCAAAAAGGTTATTTGCTCCTCATTTGCTATGTTTGCTGCAGGCAGAGCCTATGAGCAGGTTAGAAACTCCATCGGTTATCCCCATCTTAATGTTATAATCGGCGCTACTCACGCAGGTATCTCTGTTGGTGAAGACGGCGCTACCCATCAATGCTGTGAGGATATCGCTTTAATGCGCACTATTCCGGGTATGACTATTATTAACCCTGCTGATGAAACTGAGGCTAAAATGGCTGTTGAGGCAGCTTTAGACCACGATGGCCCTGTTTATATGAGATTTGGCCGCCTTGCTGTTCCGGTTATTTTCGGTGATGATTATAAATTTGAGATTGGCAAGGGCGTTGAGCTTAAAGAGGGAAGCGATGTTACCATTATCGCAACAGGTCTTATGGTTGATGAGGCTATGCAGGCTCACGAGCTTTTAAAGGCTGAGGGAATTTCGGCTCGCATTATCAATATGCATACCATCAAGCCGCTTGATAAGGATATCGTTTTAAAGGCTGCTAAGGAAACAGGCGCTATTGTTACTGCTGAGGAACATTCGGTTATCGGCGGTCTTGGAAGCGCTGTTGCTGAAGCTTTGGCTGAGGAATATCCTGTTCCTGTTGTTAAACTCGGCGTTTATGATAGATTTGGTTACTCAGGTCCTGCTCCTAAGCTTCTCGATGAATTTGGTCTTAGAGCAGTTAATATTGTTGAGAAGGCTAAAAAAGCGATTTCAATGAAGAAATAAAACCTAAAAAATCCAAAGTCCAAAGGACTTTGGATTTTTTGTTGCTTTAAATAGCTAAAAGTGGTAATATGAGGAGTGAAAGGAAGTTTTAAAATGACCGTTATAGAACTCTTTGATGAAACACCCATTGATAATATTATAGCTTCACTTACAACCGTTCCCGAAAAAATAATTTTTATAGGAGAAAGTTGGAGGCTAAATAAGTTTATAGAATTTTATGAGGAATTTAAAAAAGACCGCGAAATTGATATTAAGGCCGAGTTTAAACCTATAAATAAGAACAATTTATCCTCTATTCTTTCTGTTTTCAGAGATATTGTTATGAGTGAGGATGAATGCCTTTTTGACCTCACAGGCGGCGAGGATTTAGTCCTTGTTGCAATAGGGATGGTTTATTCCGAGTTTTGCGAATGCAAAAATATTAGGCTTCAAAGATTTAATGTTAGAGATGGCAAAACTATTGATTGCGATAATGATGGTGAGTTTATTTTTAGCGGCAAACCTAAGCTTTCGGTTGAGGAGTGTATAGAGCTTCACGGCGGAAAAATAAAATATAAAACCGAGGATATCAAGGATGGCACAAATCCTTTTGATATGACTGAGGATTTTTGCAATGATATTGATAAAATGTGGGCTATATGCCGCAATAATCCGGGCTCTTGGAACAAGCAGTTTATATTGTTTGAAGAGATAAATAAGGGTTTGAATGAGGCCGAACTTGAGGTTAATATTAACCTGAACGATTTTAAAAATTTGTTAAACCGAAAGAATATTAAATATTTCTCTCTTTCTTGGTTTTTAAAACAACTTTATAAAAGCAGGCTGATTTCAGGTTATTTTGAGGATGCAAATATTTTGAAATTCCGTTATAAAAATGCTCAGATTAAACGGGCTTTGTTGAGTGCGGGAACTATTCTTGAACTTAAGGTTTTTAAAACGGGAAGAGAAATTTATTCCGATGCAATGCAAAGCGTTCATATTGATTGGGACGGTAACCTTCATCCCGATGATTCGCCTATTAAGGACACTGAAAATGAGATAGATGTTATATTTATGAACGGTATTATTCCTATTTTCATTTCTTGCAAAAACGGTGCTATTAATGATGACGAGCTTTATAAATTTGATGCGGTTGCAAGCCGTTTCGGCGGTGAGTATGCCAAAAAAGTGTTAATTGCTACATATCTTAACAAAAAGAATAAATCTTTAAAGGATTTTGAGAACAGGGCAAAGGCAATGCAAATTAAATTTATTGACTCAGTTCATACCATAAAAACCGAAGAACAGTTTAAAAAGTTAATAAGAAAATTATAAAACAATCCCCTCAAAAGAGGGGATTATTTATTATTCATTGAGAATTTTTTTGGGTGTTTTTATTGAATTTAAAGAAAATGTGTGTTAAAATTTTATTGTTTAGAGGTGAAAATATGGAGAAAGAAAGAAGATATAAAACGGGCGAACTAATCGGCAGATTTATGCCTTATTATAAGAAATATATCCCAACCGTTATATTCGACCTTTTCTGCGCTTCGCTAACAACTATATGCGAAATAATTTTGCCACTTATTATGAAAGAAATAACCAACAGGGGAATAAATGATTTAGCATCTCTTACAATTGGCTTTGTTCTGCGGGTTGGTATTCTTTATTTGGTTCTTCGCATTATTGATTCGGCGGCTTACTATTATATGGCTTATATCGGTCATGTTATGGGAACGAAAATCGAAACCGATATGCGAAGGGATGCATATAGCCATCTTCATAAGCTTTCTAATACCTATTTTAACAACACCAAGGTTGGTCAAATAATGGGACGTATTACCAACGACCTCTTTGATGTTACTGAATTTTCGCATCACTGCCCCGAGGAGTTTTTTATTGCGGGTATTAAGGGGATAGTTTCCTTTGTTATTCTTCTTAATATCAATGTTCCTCTAACCTTAATAATATTTATTATTATTCCGATAATGGTTGTTATTTGCCGAAGCCTTAACAAAAGAATGCGTGCAACCTTTAGAAAGCAAAGGCAGCTTATCGGCGAGTTAAATGCTCGAATCGAGGATTCTTTACTCGGTCAAAAGGTTGTTAAAGCCTTTGCAAATGAGGATATCGAGGTTGAAAAGTTTGAGAAGGATAATAAAAATTTTTTCTCAATTAAAAAGCTTTCTTATCGTTTTATGGGTGCGTTTTCAACAACAACCCGTATGTTTGACGGCATTATGTATGCGGCGGTTGTAATAGCCGGAAGTATCTTTATGATAAAGGGAGCAATAACCCCCGGAGACCTTGTAGCATACCTTCTTTATGTTACAACCTTTATAGCAACTGTTAGAAGAATTATCGAATTTGCCGAGCAGTTCCAAAGAGGACTTACAGGCATTGAACGCTTCTTGCAAATTATGGATGCTGATATTGAAATTTTTGATGAAGAAAACGCTGTTGAGCTTAAAAATCCAAAAGGAGATATTGAGTTTCAGGATGTTTCTTTTGAATACCCTGATGACCATAACAAAGTTTTCAAGGGTCTTAATCTTTCGATTAAGAGCGGTGAAAAAATTGCCTTTGTTGGCCCTTCGGGTGGCGGAAAAACAACCCTTTGCAACTTGATTCCCCGTTTTTATGATGTAACGGCGGGTGGAATTTTGCTTGATGGCAAAAACATTAAGGAATATACCTTAAAAAGCCTAAGGGATAATATTGGTATGGTTCAACAGGATGTTTATCTTTTCTCTGGAACGGTTTATGAGAATATATCCTATGGAAAACCCGGGGCTTCTATGGAAGAGGTTATTGAAGCCGCTAAAAAGGCAGGAGCTCACGAATTTGTTATGGAGCTCAAGGATGGATATGATACATATGTTGGTGAACGTGGTGTCAAGCTCTCGGGCGGCCAGAAGCAGCGAATAAGTATTGCCAGAGTTTTCCTTAAAAATCCGCCTATTATTATTCTTGATGAGGCAACGAGTGCGCTCGATAACGAAAGCGAGTTTGCTGTTGCAAAGTCTTTGGCTAAGCTATCTGAGGGCAGGACAACCATTACAATCGCCCATAGACTTTCAACCATAAAAAAATCGGATAGAATTTTAGTTCTAACCGATGAGGGGATTATGGAAGAGGGAAGCCACGAAGAGCTTTTAAAACAAAAGGGAATTTATTATAAATTCTATGAAATGGCAAATGAATTAAATTAAAAAAAACACCGAATGCTAAGCATTCGGTGTTTTAATATATTAGATGTTTTCGGGTTTGGTTTCAAGCTTTAAGGGGAAATCACCAAGCTTGTTAACCTTGAAGCCGTTTGCTTTATACTCTTCATAATCAAAAGCTTCAAGCTCATCGATGGCTAACTTGTGGAACTCATAGAAGTTCTTCCACCATTCATATCCGGAGCCAAGCTCAGCGTTAAGATAAGCATCAGCAATATCGCAACCCATAGCAGGAGCAACATAGAAAGCACCCATTGCAAGAACGTTTACGCCGTTACCTGTAATAGCTCTGAGAGCTGCGGGAACGCTTTCAACAACACCTGCATGAACATGGGGGCATTTGCTTGCGGCAATATGTATACCCATACCTGTTCCGCAGAAGAGAAGAGCTCTTTCAAACTCGCCTTCAGCGATAGTAGCGCCAACACGAAGACCAACTCTATGGAACATAAGGTCGGTATCGTTGGGGTCGGAGTCAACACAAACACCAAGGTCTGTAATCTCCCAGCCTTTAGCCTTTAAGTGAGCAACAACTGCTTCTTTGAGGGGGAAGCCTGCGAAGTCAGCTCCAACAACGAGCTTCTTGTCCTTAACCATTTTCATCATAATCACATTCCTTTCAATAGAGTTTTAACTCTACATAAAATATATCGTAATTTAACATTTCCGTCAAGCAAAAAAAGAGGCTCGGAGAACCGAGCTTCTTTTTTATAAAATTCAGTTAAAATTTTATGAAAAAATCTTACTTCATGCTGTTTTCATAAGACTCAATCATTTTCTTAACCATCTGACCGCCGATAGAACCGGCCTGCTTTGCAGTAAGGTCGCCGTTGTAACCCTGCTTTAAGTTAACGCCAACTTCGTTAGCAGCTTCCATCTTAAAACGGTTGAGTGCGTCCTTAGCCTCAGGAACTACGTGTTTAGCCATTGTTTTTTCTCTCCTATTAAAATTTCTTAATCGCGTTTGCAATATTATCTTGTGTTTTTTATTTTGTTTTATTTAAGGTAATTTTTGTTTAAATTTGAATTTTTTGCTCAAAAAAAAGCACGAACTTTAAGTTCGTGCTTTAAAATTTATAATCCAAGAGCCGCGGCTCCGATTATGCCCGCATTATTGCCTAGCTCGGCAATTTTTATTTGAGAAAAGTTTGTTTGGTTTTCGGCGCCATATTCGCTTTTTCTAACTATTTCAACGAGGGGTTTCAAAAGATAATCACCCTCGCCGCAAACACCGCCGCCGATACAAAGAACCTCGGGCTGAAAAATATTTACTAAATTTGTTAGTCCGCAGGCGAGATACTTAATATACATATTAACAACGGCAAGACCTGACTCATCACCTTTTTTAGCTGCGTCAAAAGCGGTGCGGCCATTTACTTTTTCAAGGTTATTATTAACCAGTTTCCACATAAGCGAGTTTTCATCCTCGGTCATTTTTTCCTTTGTCATATTAACAAGTCCTGTTGCAGAGCTATATGCTTCAAAACAACCTTTTCTTCCGCAACTGCAAACTCTGCCATCAACCTCGATAACGGTATGTCCAAGCTCGGCGCCGCAATGGTTGAAGCCTGAATAAAGCTTGCCATCAATTACAATTCCGCCGCCAACGCCTGTTCCCAAGGTAATCATAACAAGGTTAGAATAGCCCTTGCCGGCACCTGCTTTTGCCTCACCCAAAGCTGCAGCATTGGCATCATTCTCTAAATATACCTTTCTAATAGGTAGACGGCTTCTAAGCTCATCTGCTAATGGGTAGTTTGACATTTTTACATTGTTTGAATATCTAACGATTCCATTTACGGGGTCAATAGAGCCGGGAGCGGCAACACCCAAATATTCTACCTCGTCAAAGGTTATTCCTGCCCTCTCTACCAAGGATTTACAAAGAGAAGCCATATCATCTATAATTTCGCTTGTTGGACGGCTGGTGAGGGTTTTAACCGAATCCTTTAATACGATTTCTAAATTTTCATCAACAAGACCCACGGCAATATTTGTTCCTCCGAGGTCTATTCCTAAATAATACATATAATCACCAAATCAAATATTTTTGAATATTATATCAAATATTGAATAAAAAGTAAAGATAATACTAAACAAAATACTTTTAATAATTTTTTTGGTATGGTATAATGTAAACAAAGGTTTACAAGGGAGGTTTCCATATGAAGTATATTGTAAACGGAAGTATTATTTTGAAGGATGGAATTGTTGAGGACTCTGTGCTTTAAGCTTTGATAACAAAATTTGCGGAATAACCTCAAAAGAGCAAGTTCCCGAAGGTGCTGAAATTATAGACGCCAAGGGCGGTTTTATAGCTCCCGGACTTATTGATATTCATATCCATGGCTATCTAGGTGAGGATGCTTCTGATGGCAGTGCCGAAGGCATAAAGAAAATGGCTAACGGCATTATAAAAAATGGCGTTACCTCCTGGTGTCCAACAACTATGACAGTTAGTATGGATGAAATAAACGAAGCACTTAATACGGTTCGTTCTTTAAAGGAAGAGAGTAAAGGTTGGCAGGGCGCTGAAATTTTAGGTGTTAATCTTGAAGGACCTTTTATCAACCCCAAGAAAAAGGGCGCCTAGGCTGAAACCCATATTAAACCGATTGATGCAAAGTTTATTATAGAAAATGCTGATATTATTTCACTTGCAACCGTTGCCCCTGAGATGGATGGCGCTATTGAAGAAATAAAGAAAATTCGTGAAAACTGTGATGTTAAGGTGTCTATCGGTCATACCGATGCCTCGTTTGAAGAAACCTTAGCAGGTATTGATGCGGGCGCTACTCATATCACTCATCTTTTCAATGCTCAAACTCCTTTGCACCACCGCAATCCCGGTGTTGTTGGTGCTGCTTTGCTTCGTGAAGTTTACACCGAGCTTATTTGTGATACCTTCCATGTTCATAAAGGTCTATTCGAGCTTGTTGCAAAGGTTAAGGGAGAAAAGCTTGTGCTTATTACTGACTGCACAAGAGCCGGCGGTATGCCTGACGGTGAATATACGCTTGGTGGTCAAAAGATTTTTGTTAATGGTATTGAATGCTTATTAGAGGACGGAACTATTGCAGGAAGCGTTTTAAAGCTTAACAATGCAGTTAAGAATGTTTATAACAATACCGATATGCCGTTATGGACTGTTGTTGCTGCGGCAAGCCTTAATCCTGCAACTGCTATCGGAGTTGACGACCGCAAGGGCTCGCTTGATGCCGGCAAGGATGCTGATATTATTATCACCGACCGTGATTTCAATATTATGAAAACAATTATAGGGGGAGAAATAAAATATGAAGTTTGAAGCAAAATTGGATAAAGGCTTTAAGCCGATGATTTTGGTTTTTAACGATTTCGTTAAGAGAGCAAAAGAGGCAAATGGAGAAAAATTAGTAATTGGTATTGAACGCAACAACGGCTTTGTTTCAACCTTTGAGATGACTGTTTTCCCCGATGGCACAGGTCATGATGAAGAAAACCTCGGCGTTGTTGAGCGCATTGTTAAAACTTTATTATGGGTTAAGGGCGGCTATAAGATTATTATTGCAGGCTCAAAGCTAATTTTCGAGGGAATAGCAAAGGCTTATGCTGCCGACGGCGCACGTGCATTTGATAATGATTTTATGTCGGGCGTTTATGAAAAGCCTTTTGAGTGCGTTTGGAGGCCTATTGAAGAGGCGCCTGTAACCGAAGAATCGGCTACCCCTGTTGGCCGTCATTTAGATGGTTGCCGTATCGGTTTTGATGCAGGCGGTTCTGACCGTAAGGTTAGCGCTGTTATAAACGGAGAAAGCGTTTATTCGGAAGAGGTTGTTTGGTTCCCAAAAATCAATTCCGACCCGCAGTATCAGTATGATGGAATTTTATCGGCTATGAAATCGGCCGCAGAGCATTTGCCGAGGGTTGACGCTATCGGTGTATCATCTGCCGGAGTTTATGTTGATAATCGCATAATGGTTGCTTCTCTTTTCTTGAAGGTTTCAAAAGAGGACTTTGAAAAAAGAGTTAAGAATATGTATATAGATATTGCCAAGGAGTTTGGCGAGAATGTTCCGCTTGAGGTTGCTAATGACGGCGATGTTACTGCTCTTGCCGGCGCTATGGACCTTGATGATGACTCGGTGCTTGGTATTGCTATGGGAACAAGTGAGGCAGGCGGATATGTTGACCCATCAGGTAACATTACAGGTTGGCTTAATGAGTTAGCTTTTGCACCTGTTGATTATTCTAAGGATGCTATGATTGATGAGTGGTCGGGCGATATAGGCTGCGGAGTTAAGTATTTCTCACAGGACGGCGTAATTAAGCTTGCTCCTGCTGCAGGTATTGAGCTTGATGAGGCTTTATCTCCCGCTGAGAAGCTTAAGGTTGTTCAAGGTCTTATGGAATCAAAAGACCCTCGTGCTGCTGCTATTTATGATACTATCGGCGTATACTTTGGTTATGCGATAGCTTATTACAGCCTTTTTTATGATATTAAGCATGTTCTTATTATGGGAAGAGTAACCTCAGGAGAGGGCGGCGTTATTATTCTTGACCGTGCTAATGAGGTGCTCAAAAATGAGTTCCCAGAACTCGCTGAGAAATGCGAACTTCATATTCCTGATGAAAAATCAAGAAGGGTTGGACAGTCGGTTGCGGCTGCTTCATTACCTGAAATAAAATAATTAAAAAGCACGGAAATTCCGTGCTTTTTTGTTGAAAAATTGATTTTAAAGTGTTATACTGAAAAAAACTTTGAAAGAGTGATTTTATGGATTTTTCTTTTCTTAAAAGTTATATGGATTCTCTATATGATACATATGGAATTTTGGCTTGTGATTTAGCCGTTAAACATAATCATAAAGAGGTTTTTAGATATAGAATAGGCGAAGCCAAGGCTAACGACCTTCAATGGCTTTATTCTATGAGTAAGGTTATAACCTGCACCGCTCTAATGCGCCTTGTTGAAAGAGGGGAGTTAAGGCTCAATGATAAGGTTTCTGATTATCTTCCCGAATATGCCGATTTATATGTTAAGACTAAGGACGGC
>CAJGDQ010000021.1 GCA_904502215.1 Clostridiaceae bacterium | reverse complement strand
GTTTCTAAAAGACAGCATATTTTCGAAAAGATTGATATTTCAAAATTTGCAACCTCGCAGGAGATAGCTTCCTACATAATTGAAGTTTTAGAGCAAAAGCATGGGGATAACTTTACCGAAAATCTATATAAGATTGAACTTATAGGCGAAATTTCAGAGGATATAGAAATAAACACCGATGAAATTTTAAGCCGAATTGCTGATAAGGTTTATTTCATAAAGCTAAAGGATAAAACCGAAATAGCCCTCGATTTAGAAAGCCTATCTAAAGAGGCTTCACTTAAAGGTCTTTTTGTCAAAAAGATGCTTGAGAGAACTGAAAATGCTCCCGAGGATGAAAAGGAGCTTTATAAAAAAGCATTAAAATTAGGGCTCAAAGCCTTTAACACGGAGGTTAAATACGATGAAGATTAATTCGATTTATATTTCAGCCTTCGGTGGAATTAAAAATTTAAAGCTTGATTTTAATAACGGCTTTAATGTTATCCTGGGGGATAACGAAAACGGAAAATCAACCGTTATGGCGTTTATTAAAATGATGTTTTACGGAAGTGACAGAGGCTCTTCACAAATAGCAAAAAACATCCGCAAGAAATCGGCTCCATGGGATGGCTCAGCTATGGCGGGAAGCATTGATTTCGAGCATTCAGGCAAGCTATACCGCATTGAAAGGGAGTTTAAAACCTCTAATTCAACCGATAAGGTAACCCTTATTGATTTAGATTTAGGAACAAGGCAAACCGTTACGGCTGATATAGGCACAAAGTTTTTCGGTCTTTCATCAGGGGCGTTTGAAAGAAGTGTTTTCATAGGTCAGTTTGGTTTTCCCGAGAGCGATAACGATGCCGAGGGTGAGCTAAATTCAAGACTTTCGAATATCGCCTTAACAGGCCAAGAAAGTGTTTCCTTTGAAACTGTTTATAAAAGGGTTGAATCGGCAAAGCTTTTGCTTATGTCCAAGAGCGGAAGAGCGGGCGAATATGATAAAAATATAAAGGCGATTTCCGAGCTTAAGGCAAGGATTGAGAGGGCGGTTAATTCTAATAAGGAATATGCCGAAAAAACCAATCAAGCCAAGGCTATAATGGGAGAAATCGAACTTCTAAAGAAGAATGCCGATAGATTAAAAGAGCAAATCGGCGCCGAGCAGGATATAAGGAATGCCGAGAAAATTAAAAAATTCTTAGAACTCAGCCAAGAATTAGATGCTTTGAATGAAACATTAAAGCTAAATGACGGAAAAATCTTAGATGAAATGTTTTTGCGAAAGCTCCAGTTCCAAATTTCCAAAACTGAAACCGCCAAAAACAAGGCCGATTCCAAGCAAAATGAGATAGAAAGCTTTGAAAAGAGCATAAGTGCGGGACTTAATCCTCCCGCCGATGCAACGAAGGAAAACGCAGCAATTTTAGAAAAGGAAATAGAAAGGCTTGAAAAAGAAAAAGCCGAGATTTTATTGAAAAAGCAAGAACTAGAGCAAAAGGCAGAAGAAAAAAACATCTTTGCAACCTCTGGTAAGCCATACGGCGTATTACTGATTTTAGCGATTTTAGGTGCTGTTTTTGCAGGCGGTTTTGCTTTTATGCTGAAATCCTTGATTCCAACCGGAATAATGGCAGTTTTATCGGTTGCGTTTCTTATTGGTTATATAATACTAATCAGAGCTTGCAAAAAGAATGCATTAAAGGAAAAACAATATTATGAAAATCTAAACAAGGAGATTTCAAACCTTGCGCAAAATGAAAAAATAACAGCGGAGAATATTTTTGCAAATCGAGTTCGTTTAGATGCTATAAAAACAGCCCTTAACTCAACTGCCGAGGTTATTAAAAGGCAAACCGAGATGCTGAATGAGGCAAAGGCAGAACTTTCTAAAATTTCGCAAGACTATAAAGCGGAAGAAAAAATACTTATCGAACTTTTTGGCAAATACAAAGAGGCTTCTTTTGAAGAAATTAAAGCTCTTATCCCCGAGATTTCCGATTTAGTTTCAAAGCAAAAGGAACTCAAACAACAAATAGGCTTTATTTCTTCAGACCTTGGAAATTTAAGCCGAGAGCAAGCCGAAGAAAAGCTATCTTCTATTTCGGCAGACACCGAGCTTACAAAGGATTTCGATGAAATCAAGCAAAGATATGAGGAAATGTTATCTTCTATCAATGATAAAAATGCCGAGGCAGTAAAACTGATGACCGAGGCAAAGGCAGTTTTAGCAAATGCCGAAAATACCGATGAATTAAGAAAACAACAAGAGCTTTTAACCAAAAAAGCTGAAGGTCAAAAGGAATTTTGCGAGGCGGCTGATATAGCCCTTTCGGCACTTGCCGATAGCTTTGCAGAAGCTCGAAGAAGCTATGGCTCGCATCTTGAAAGAAAAGCGGCCTCTATTTTCTCAAGGCTAACCGGCGGAAAATATGAAACAATGAGCATTTCGAAGACATTTGATATAAATGTTAGCGAAACCGATGCTTTCGGCAGCCGAGAAATAGGATATTTAAGCTCCGGCACTGCTGACCAAGCTTATCTAAGCCTGAGGCTTGCCCTTTCTGAGCTTATATCGGAAAAAGAAACCTTGCCGATTTTACTTGACGATGCTTTGGCTCAATATGATGATAACAGGATGAAAACAGCCCTTGAGTTTTTAAAGGAATATTCCGAAAAAACGCAAATCATAATGTTCACCTGCCATAAGGCTATAAGTGAAGCGGCAAATGCAAATGAAATAATTCTTGCAAAATAAAAAGGATGGCGAAAGCCATCCTTTATTTCTTTTATCATTTCAAATTTTTATTCTTCGGGCATCTCCCAGTTATGCCAAACTGCTTGAACATCATCGTTTTCTTCAAGCATATCAATAAGCTTTTCCATCTTCTTGATGGATTCTTCATCATCAATTGAAGACATGGTTTGAGGAACATAACAAACCTCAGCAGAAAGGAAGCTGTAACCCGCTTCTTCAAGGGCATCACGAACAGTTCCCAAATCGTTGGGAGCGGTTGCAATTTCGAAAACATCGCCATCAAACTCAAAGTCCTCGGCGCCTGCCTCTAAAGCGGCTTCCATAACGGTATCCTCGTCCAGTCCTTCGCCTTCGATTTGGATAATTCCCTTGCGGTCAAACATAAACATAACCGAGCCTGATTGACCGAGGTTTCCGCCGCATTTATCAAAGTAATGGCGCATCTCACCCGCAGTTCTGTTGCGGTTATCCGAAAGGGTTTCAACAACAACCGCAACACCCGAAGGACCGTATCCTTCATAGATTAACTCTTCATAGTTGTTGGCTTCGCCATCGCCTGCGGCCTTTTTAATAATTCTTTCAATATTTTCGTTCGGAACGTTAGCGGCCTTTGCCTTCGCAATAGCATCCTTAAGCTTGCTGTTCTCAGCGGGGTTTGCTCCGCCCGATTTAACAATAACTGCGATTTCTCTACCGATTTTGGTAAAGATTTTAGCCTTTGCGGCATCGGTTTTTTCCTTTTTGCGCTTAATATTGTTCCATTTAGAATGTCCAGACATAAGATTCTTCCTTTCGTTTTTACCCAAGTAATAATATCATAAATTCCGGTTTAGTTCAAGTGCTTTTTGGCATATTGCCTCAATATCCGAAATCGAGGAAATTTCACCGCAAAGTCTTCTCAAAGATGCGGCTCCCGACAGCCCTTGCATATACCAGGCGGTATGCTTTCTTGTTTCCAAAATTCCAACCCTTTCACCCTTATATTCAACCATTAATTTTGCTTGGCGAATAAGGGTTTCAAAGCGTTCTTCAAGGGTTGGGGGAGTGTAATTTTCGCCTTTTAAAAAGGCGTTGATTTCGCTAAAAATAAAGGGGTTTCCTTGGGCGGCACGCCCCACCATAACGAAATCGCAACCCGTTTTTTCATACATAAATTTGGCTGATTTTCCGTCCCTTATATCCCCGTTTGCAATAACGGGAATTTTAACCGAATCGACCACATTTTTTATTGTTTCATAGTCAATCCCGGGGGCATACATTTGCTTTTTTGTTCGCCCGTGAATAGTGATTGCTGAAGCGCCTGCGGCTTCGCATCTTTTGGCTAATTCCGGGGCATTTATACTGTCAAAATCCCAACCGGTTCGCATCTTAACGGTTATCGGAATATCAACCGCTTCTACAACTTTTTTAACTATTTTTTCGGCTAAAACAGGGTCTTTCATAAGGGCGCTTCCGCCGCCATGTCCCGAAACCTTGGGAGCAGGGCAACCCATATTTATATCAATAAAATCGGGGTTAAATTTTAGCGCCTCTTTTGCGGCTTGTGCCATAGTTTCGGGCTCTTTTCCAAAGAGCTGAGAGGCAATAGGCCTTTCCTTTTCGGAGCAGGCAAGAAGCAAAAAGGATTTTCTATCCCCTAAAGATACTCCCTTAGAGCTTGTCAGCTCGCCAACACAAAAGGCGGCGCCCTTTTCAATACATATTTCCCTCATCGCACGGTCGGCAACACCTGCCATAGGAGCGAGAGCGGCAAAACCTTTAATTTCTAAATCACCAATCTTCATATTTGGGATTATACTTTATAAAATAAAAACTGTCAAATTTTTTTAAAATTTTTGATGACATAAATGTATAGGTATGTTATAATAGATTAGATTATTATATTATAAAGGGGCTGATAGGGTGAAACTGCTGGCGATTGACGGAAACAGTATCATAAATCGTGCTTTTTACGGTATAAAATTGCTGACTACTAAGGATGGCACATATACCAACGCACTTTACGGTTTTATCAACATTTTAAATAAACTTATTGAAAACGAAAAACCGGATGCTGTAGCCGTAGCTTTCGACCTTAAAGCTCCAACCTTCAGGCATAATATGTATTCCGAATATAAAGCGGGAAGAAAGGGTATGCCCGAAGAATTAGCAAGCCAGATGCCCCTTTTAAAAGAATGGCTTGACCTTGCCGGCTTTAGCCGAATTGAATGTGAAGGCTTTGAGGCTGATGATATTTTAGGCACACTCGCCGCCATATGCGAAGAGGGCGAAAATGAATGTGTTATCTCAACGGGAGATAGAGATTCTTTGCAATTAGTGTCGGACAAGACGAGGGTTTTACTTGCCGCAACAAGAATGGGCAAAGCTGAAATTATTAACTATAACAAAGAGGCGTTGTTTGAAAAGTATGGCTTATCTCCTGAGGAAATGATAGAGCTTAAAAGTCTTATGGGGGATTCTTCGGATAACATCCCCGGTGTTGCGGGTGTTGGCGAAAAAACCGCAACAGACCTTATAAGCCGTTTCCATTCGATAGATTATATTTATGAGAACATCGAAACTATTGATATTAAAGAGGGAGTAAGGGCAAAGCTTATCGCCGACAAGCAAAAGGCATATCTTAGCCGAGAGCTTGGCACCATTTCAAAATCAGCTCCCATAAACCGCAATATCGAGGAATATAAAATCAAAGAAACCAACCGTCAGGACCTCGCAAGGTTTATGACAAGGTTAGAGTTTTTTGGCCTAATGGAAAAAATGGGGCTTGAGGCAACTGTTGGTCAGATGTCTTTTGATTTCGAAGAGGAAGAAAAGGAAGAAATCGATGTAGCCTCTCTTCCGATAACCTCGGGCAAGGCGGATATATTAGGCTTTTCTGCTGTGGCGGACGGTAAGGTTTATAAGCTTGATGAAGAAAGTCTAAAGCAAATCCTCCAAAATGAAAATATCGAAAAAAGGGTTTATGATTATAAAAACCTTTATAAGAAATATAACGATATAAAATCGGTTAAGTTTGATGCTCTTTTGGCGGGTTACGTTTGCAACCCCTCGGCCTCCTCTTATGATGCCGACCGTTTGGCGATAGAATATTCGGCAAGCCTTCCCGAAATCAAGGGTGAATATGATGAGGAAATGAAAAACGCTTGTCTTTTCTCGAGCACCTGCGATAAATTAGAGCAAGAGCTTAAAAGAACAAAACAAACCGAGCTGTTTTATAATATTGAGCTTCCCTTGGCAAAGGTTCTTGGCAGTATGGAGCTTAAGGGATTTTTGGTTGATAAAGAGGGACTTGAAAATCTTTCCAAAGAACTGGGCGAGAGAATAGAGATTATAGAAAATGAGATTTATTCTCTTGTTGGTTATGAGTTTAACCTCAATTCTCCAAAGCAGTTGGGGGTAGCGTTATTTGAAAAATTAGGTCTTCCCGCCAAAAAGAAAACCAAAAGCGGATATAGCACCAATGCCGAGGTTTTAGAGGAACTAAAATATGCGCATCCTGCAGTTAGTTTGCTTTTAGAATACCGTCAGCTTGCAAAACTAAAATCAACCTATGCCGATGGGCTTGCAGGCTGTATTGCCGAGGATGGCAGGATTCATACAACCTTCAATCAAACCGAGGCAAGAACCGGAAGAATAAGCTCACTTGAGCCGAATCTCCAGAATATCCCTGTTAGAACCAACGAGGGAAAAAGGCTTAGAGAATATTTTATAGCAGAAGAGGGCAAAGTGTTATGCGATGCCGATTATTCTCAAATTGAGCTTAGAGTTTTGGCTAGCATGGCTAATGATAAAAATATGCTTGAGGCGTTTGAAACAGGCACCGATATTCATACGGTTACGGCCTCGCAGGTTTTTGATATACCGCTTGATATGGTAACTCCTGTTATGAGAAGCAGAGCTAAGGCGGTTAACTTTGGCATTGTTTACGGAATCGGAGCATTTTCGCTTTCGAAGGATATCGGGGTTACAAGGAAAGAAGCCGATACCTATATCAAAAACTATCTTGCAAGATTTTCGGGTGTTGCTTCTTATATGGAAAACACCATTAAGGAGGCAAAACTAAACGGTTTTGTTTCAACCTTTTTTGGCAGAAGAAGATATTTGCCCGAGCTTAATAATTCCAATGCAATGTTAAGGGCATTCGGTGAAAGGGTTGCAAGAAATGCTCCCATTCAGGGAACTGCTGCCGATATTATAAAGCTCGCTATGATTAAGGTTTATGAAAGGCTTGAAAGGGAGCTTCCAACTGCTAGCCTTATACTTCAGGTGCACGATGAACTGATTGTTGAATGTTATGAAAAGGATGCCGAAAAGGCCTGCAGTATTTTGGCTGAGGAAATGGAAAATGCTGTTTCTATGGCGGTTAAGTTTACTGCTGACGCCAACTTTGGCAAAAATTGGTTAGAGGCTAAGGGATAATGAATATACTTTTTGTTTGCACGGGCAACACCTGTCGCAGTCCTATGGCGGAGGGTTATCTCAATTCAAAAAATATAGATGGCATTAAGGCGTTTAGCCGAGGTTTGGCCTCTGATGGCTCACCTGCTAACGAAAAAGCCATTTCGGTTATGAATGAAGAAGGAATTGATATTTCCTCTCATATTTCTAAAACTGTTTCGGTTTTTGATTTCAAAAATGCCGATAAAATAGTTTGCTTGAGTTCTTCTCATAAGCAAATTCTTATGCAGTTTGTGCCGGAAGAAAAGCTTATGGTTTTAGGGAACGGCATTGCCGACCCATTCGGCGCCGATATAGATACTTATAGAAACTGCCGAGATGAAATATTTAAAGCGGTTGATGAAATGCTTAAAGAGATAAATGTTATCCCAATGGAAATAAGGCATATAGAAAAGATTGCCGAGCTTGAAAGGATTTGCTTTTCGTCTCCTTGGAGTAAGGAAGCGATTTTAGATTCCTTCAAAAGAGGAACTAAATTCCTTGTTGCCGAAAGACTTGATGAAATGCTTGGCTATATTGGGATTAGTTGCATTTTGGATGAGGGATATGTAACCAATGTTGCGGTTTTCCCTGAATTTAGAAAACAGGGCGTTGGTAAGGCTTTGCTGGAAGCAACCTTTTCTTTGGCACAAGAGAGCGGACTTTCCTTTGTTTCTCTTGAAGTAAGGCAAAGCAACAAGAATGCTATAAGCCTTTATGAAAGGCTTGGATTTAAATTAGAGGGCAAACGCAAAAATTTTTATGAAAATCCACGTGAGGATGCCCTCATCTTAACAAAAAGGTTTGAAGATAATGAAAATACTCAGTATTGAAAGTTCCTGCGATGAAACCTCGGTTGCAATAGTTGAGGGAAGAAATGTTCTTTCCAACATAATTTCAACCCAAATTGCAGAACATAAAATATATGGCGGCGTTGTTCCTGAGATTGCTTCAAGAAGGCATACCGAGGCAATATCGGCCGTTTGTGATGAGGCGGTTAAAGAGGCGGGGATAACCTATGGCGATGTTGATGCTGTTGCGGTCACCTTTGCCCCCGGTCTTATCGGCGCTTTATTGGTTGGGGTGAACTTTGCAAAGGGCTTGGCGCTGTCTTTAGGGGTTCCGCTTATCCCCGTTCATCATTTGCGCTCGCATATTGCGGCAAATTATATTGCCCATCCCGATTTGAAACCGCCTTTTTTGTGCCTTTTGGTTTCGGGCGGGAATACTGTTATCGCAGAGGTTACCGATTATACAAAGTTTAAAATCTTAGGCTCAACCAGAGATGATGCTGCGGGCGAATGCTTTGATAAAACCGCAAGGTGTATGGGACTTGAATACCCCGGCGGAGTTACTTTAGATAAAATAGCAACCAAATCGGATTTTAATAAATATCCCTTGCCTGTTCCAAAGGCACAGGGCGAATATGATTTTAGTTTTTCGGGGCTTAAAACCGCTGTTATAAATACTGTTCATAATGCGGCTCAAAAGGGAAATGAGATTGATATTCCTGTTCTTTCGGCAACGGTTAGAGAGAGGGTTTGCGATATGCTTATTGATAAAACCCTTAAGGCTGCAGAGAATTTAGGATATAAAAAAATCGCTGTTGCAGGCGGTGTTTCAGCCAACAGCGAATTAAGGGAAAGATTTTCTTTAGAATGCGAAAAGAGGGGATACTCTTTATATTATCCCCCGCTTAAATATTGTGGAGATAATGCGGCAATGGTAGGAGCGCAGGCGATTTTTGAGTTTGAGGATGGCAATATTGCCGATTCTTCTTTAAATGCAACTGCAACGCTACCGATAGATTACAGATAATGCCGAAAGGATGATTTGATTTGAAAAAATTATTACTCATCGTTAATCCCTGCTCGGGCAGAGCTAAAATGCGAGGAGAGCTTTTAAGGGTTACCGAAATTTTCTCCAATGCCGATTTTGAGGTTACGGTTTATCCAACCAAGGCAAGAGGAGATGCAACAAAAAGAGCCTCGCTTATTTCAGAAAATGAATATGATATTATCGTTGTTTGCGGAGGGGACGGCACTCTCAACGAGGTTATAACAGGGCTTATGCAAGCAGGTGTAAATTGCAGGCTCGGTTATATTCCATCGGGAACGCTAAATGAGTGGTCCTCGGGACTTAATATTTCAAGGAGTATTCCGCAGGCGGCAAGGGATATAATAAACGGCAAGGAGATAACCCTTGATATAGGAAAATTCGGAAGTAAATATTTTTCCTATACTGCTTCCTTCGGTGCCTTCACCTCGGCTTCCTATTCAGCGCCCCAAGAGGTTAAGAATGTTCTGGGTCAGGCAGCTTACTTTTTCGAGGGTATTAAGAGCCTCAACAATATAAAGCCTGTTCATCTCAAATTTATTTGCGATGAAAAAGAGGTTGAGGGCGACTTTTTGTTTGGCGCAGTTTCAAATTCCATGTCGGTTGGCGGCATTGTTAAATTTGATGAATCGGCGGTTAAGCTTAATGATGGCGAGTTTGAGGTTTTGCTTATCAGAAAGCCCGATAACATTTTAAAATTGCAGCCTTTGGTTGAGGGTATTATCCATCAGGAATTAGACCGAGAGGGAATGGAATTTTTCCATACAAAAGAAATAACCGTTATAGGCGGAGAGGGTCTTTCGTGGACCTTAGACGGTGAGTTTGCCGAGGGCAGTCAAACGGTTAAGATACAAAACATTCATAATGCAATAAATCTTATAGTGCCTTAAAGGAGAAAAATTATGTTCACAAGAGATATCGGAGTTGACTTAGGAACGGCAAACACCTTGGTTTGCCTTAAGGGAAAAGGAATTATTATGCGAGAGCCTTCGGTTGTGGCTTATGATATAAGAAACGATGCGGTTAGAGCGGTTGGAACCGAGGCTAAGGAAATGATAGGAAGAACCCCCGGCTCAATAGTTGCAGTTCGTCCTTTAAAGGATGGAGTTATTGCCGATTTTGATGTTACTGCGGCAATGCTTAAAAGATTTGTTCGCCAAGCAATGAAGGGCTCGTTCTTTTCAAGAGTTAGAATGGTAATATGCGTTCCTGCAGGTGTAACCGAGGTTGAAAGCCGAGCAGTTTTTGATGCGGCAAAGCAGGCGGGCGCTTCCGAGGTTGACCTTGTTGAAGAGCCTATGGCAGCAGCAGTAGGTGCAGGTCTTCCTGTTTGGGATGCCGCAGGCAGTATGGTTGTTGATATCGGCGGCGGAACAAGTGAGGTTGCGGTTATTTCGCTTGGAGATATTGTAACCGCTCAGTCGCTAAGAATTGCAGGAGATGACCTCGATGAAGCAATTATCAACTTCGTTAGAAGAAAGCATAATCTTCTTATAGGCGAGAGAACTGCCGAGCAAATTAAGATTGAGATTGGTTCGGCCAAGCCTTATGAAAATGAAACAAGCATCGAGATTAAGGGAAGAAATCAGGTTGATGGTCTTCCTAAGAATGTTATCATAACCTCTGAAGAGGTCAGAGCCGCAATGGCTGACCCGATTTCTCAAATTATAGATACCATTCGCTTAACCCTTGAAAAAACTCCGCCTGAGCTTGCGGCTGATATTATTGACAGGGGTATTACTATGACAGGCGGCGGCGCATTGCTCAGAGGATTTGCAGAGCTTATTGCTGAGGAAACAGGTATGCCTGTAACCGTTGCGGCAAATCCGCTTGATTGCGTTGTTCTCGGAACGGCAAAACGCCTAGAAGCTGATAGCGGTTTTGAGAACTATGTTTTCCGCCGTGGAAAGAGATTTAGATAAAATAAAATTTTCGGAGGATAAAGATGCGCTTTTTCTTTCGCAGTAGGCAGTTCAAGATAATATTATCGGCAATTGCGGCGGTTTTGATTTTCTCTTTAATATGCGTTATGGTTGGCGGAAGAATTTCTCCGCAGGCCGATGTTATTGGAACAATAACCGCTCCCTTCAGGGCCGGTTTCACAAGTATTTCAAATGCGGTTTCGGATTTTGTTGCCGTTTATAACGATGGCAGCGATGCTTTGCTTAAAAATGCTGAGCTCGAAAACGAAATAAATGAGCTTCGCCGCCAAATTGCTGATTATGATAAGGTTTCGGCAGAAAATGAGTTTTATAAAAATTATCTCGAGATAAAGGATGCCCATCCCGATTTTAAATTCAGTGCGGCAACCCTTATTTCAAGGGATAATCAGGACCCGTTTGCCAGTTTTGTTATAAATAAAGGCTCGGCCTCGGGCATTTCGGTTAACGACCCTGTTATAACCGATGAGGGCTTGGTTGGTTACATATATGAGGTGGGACTTACAACCTCAAAGGTGGCAACCATTTTAAGCCCCGATATAACTTTAGGCGCTCTTGGCAACAGAACAAGAGATTCGGG
>CAJGDQ010000020.1 GCA_904502215.1 Clostridiaceae bacterium | reverse complement strand
TTTTTGCAAAGCAATATGGATATCTCTAAAAATTTCCAACATAAATTGCTTGAGGGGATGAGGGTGGCTTTTAGCGGAACCCACGGAGCTTTTGCAAACATTGCCGCTAAAAAGGTTTTTCCTGATGCTAAGGCAGTGTCTTTCCCTGATTTTAAAGCGGCTTATAATTCGGTTGTTGAAGGTGAATGCGATTGCGTTATCTTGCCGATTGAAAACAGCTATAATGGTGATGTTGGTCAGGTTATGGATTTGGCATTTTTCGGCCCTTTATATATCAACGGGATTTATGATATCGGCATTGTTCAAAACCTCTTAGCAGTTAAGGGAACAACAATGGATGAGGTTAAAACCGTTATAAGTCATCCTCAAGCCTTGGGACAATGCGCTGAGTATATAAAAAAGCATAATTTTGAAACCATAGAGGCGGTTAATACCGCCCTTGCAGCAAAACAGGTTGCCGAAATGGGAAGGCACGATATTGCCGCTATTGCAAGTGATGAGGCGGCTGAGGAATTTGGCCTTAAAAAGCTTGAGGCCCATATAAACGAGAGCAACAGCAACACAACCCGTTTTGCAGTTTTCTCCCGTGCGGCAAAAGAGCCTAACCAAAATGATAATCATTTTATTTTGCTTTTTACCGTTACCAACGAGGCAGGCTCACTTGGTAAAGCTATTTCGATTATAGGAGAAAACGGTTTTAACCTCAAAGCCCTTAAGAGCAGACCAACTAAAGAGCTTATTTGGAGTTATTATTTCTATGCCGAGGGCGAGGGTAATATAAACAGCGAAAACGGCAAAAAAATGCTTGAAGAGCTTAAAAGTAAATGCAGTGAGATAAAGGTTATCGGCTGCTTTGAGAAGGAAATTAGTTTATGATTATACCTGTTAAAACTTTGAACGGCGGTTATGATATCGTTTTAAAAAGAGGTTCTTTAAATGAACTTTCTTTGCACCTCAAGCTAGATAGAAAAGTGCTTATTGTAACCGATAGCGGAGTGCCCAAAGAATATAGCCAAACCGTTGCCAAACAATGCAAAACGCCTTTTATAGTTACAATAAAGGAGGGCGAGGCTTCCAAAAATTTTGATAACTATAAAATGCTGCTTCAAAAACTAGTTGAATATGATTTTGCAAGAAGTGATGCTGTTATAGCAGTTGGCGGCGGAGTTGTTGGAGACCTTGCAGGCTTTGTTGCAGCCTCTTATATGAGGGGTGTTGATTTTTATAATATCCCAACAACAGTGCTTTCTCAGGTTGATTCCTCTATCGGCGGAAAGGTTGCAATTGATTTTTCGGGTTATAAAAATTTGGTTGGCGCTTTTTATCCTCCAAAGGCAGTTATAATCGACCCCGAAACCCTAAAAACCTTGCCCGAAAGGCAAATTTCAAACGGACTTGCAGAAGCCGTTAAAATGGCACTTACTTCTAATGCCAAACTATTCGATATTTTCGAGAATAAAAATATAATGGAAAATATTCATAGGATAATCGAAGAATCCCTTAAAATTAAACGCTTTGTGGTTGAGAATGATGAAAGGGAAACAGGGCTTAGAAAAATCCTTAATTTCGGTCATACTTTAGGGCACGCTATTGAAGTTCAAAAAGAGGGGCTTTATCACGGCGAGTGTGTTGCTCTCGGTATGCTTCCAATGTGCAGTAATGAAATAAGGAAAAGACTAATTAAGGTTTTAGAAAAGCTTAATCTTCTAACTAAAATTTCTTTTGATAGCGATAAAATAATTGAGGCTATGAAGCATGATAAGAAAATTTCGGGCGATAGCATAACTGTTATAACTGTTGATGAAATCGGCTCATATAAAATGGAAGATATCAAATTTTTAGAGCTTGCAAGCAAATTAAAAGAGGTGGAAAATATATGAAAAACACCCTTGGTAATAATGTTTCAATAACTATTTTCGGCGAAAGCCATGGCAATGCATTGGGTGCTGTTTTAGACGGAATAGCACCCGGTATTGAGGTTGATGAGTCCTTTATCGCTCATCAGCTTGATTTGCGCCGTCCGGTTGGAAAGATTTCAACACCTAGAAAAGAAACC
This sequence comes from Clostridiaceae bacterium, assembly GCA_904502215.1. GTDB lineage: Bacteria > Bacillota > Clostridia > Oscillospirales > Acutalibacteraceae > UBA737. Next base: position 9,748 of record CAJGDQ010000020.1, on the reverse strand, counting down.
GATGAGTTTGAGATTTTAAGCGGTGTTTTCGAGGGCAAAACAACAGGGACACCTATTTGTATTGTTATTAAGAATAAAGATAAAAAATCTGAAATGTATGAAAGTATAAAGGATATTGCTCGCCCTTCTCATGCCGATTATACCGCATTTTGCAAATACAACGGCTTTGCCGATTATAGAGGCGGAGGTCATTTTAGCGGAAGAGTAACTGCAGGCATTGTGGCGGCGGGGGCTATTGCTATATCGGCTCTTAGAAAAAAAGGTATTTTAATCGGAACTCATATTGCAAAATGTGCTAGTATTGAGGATGCCGAGTTTTCCGATTATAAAAAGGATATAGAAAATCTTAATAATAAGATTTTCGCAACCTTAGATGATGAAAAGGCAGAAGAAATAAAAGCTATTATCAAAAAAGCAGCTAGTTGCTATGATAGCGTTGGCGGTGTGCTTGAAACGGCTGTTATAGGTTTGCCTGTAGGAGTGGGCGAGCCTTGGTTTGATAGTGTTGAGGGTATGCTATCCCACGCACTTTTTTCAATCCCTGCAGTTAAGGGTGTTGAGTTTGGAGCGGGCTTTGCAATTGCCGATATGATGGGAAGTAAGGCTAATGACAGTTTTTATGCTGAAAACGGCCAAATATACACTGAAACCAATAATAACGGCGGAATAAACGGCGGTATTACAAATGGTATGCCGGTTATATTTAGAACTGCAATTAAGCCGACTCCAAGCATATCCCTACCCCAAAAAACAGTTAATTTTAAAAGCAAGTTAAATATTATTGAATCAATTATCGGTCGCCATGACCCATGTATTGTTCATAGAGCAAGGGTTGTTGTTGACAGCATAACTGCAATAGTTCTTTGCGATTTGCTCGCTACTAAATTCGGAACGGATTGGTTGAGTAAATAATGGAATATGGACTGATAGGCGAAAAGTTAGGGCATAGTTTTTCAAAAATAATACATAACGAACTTTTTTCTTATAATTATGAACTCAAGGAAATAAAACCCGAAGAGTTTGATGAGTTTATGAGAAAGGCTGATTTTAAGGCTATAAATGTTACCATTCCTTATAAAGAAATGGTAATGGAGTATCTTGATGAGATAAGCGAAAAGGCTAAAGAAATCGGTGCGGTTAATGTTGTTGTAAATGATGACGGAAAGCTTATAGGTTATAATACTGATTTTCTGGGTCTTAAAGGTTTAATCCAAAAAAACAACATTGATTTAAAGGATAAAAAGGTTTTAATCTTAGGCTCGGGCGGCACCTCTAAAACTGCTCTTGCGGTATGTCGTGATTTGGGTGCACAGCAAGCCTTTCGTGTTTCAAGGAGTGGCGGAAATGGGCTTATAACCTATGATGAAGCCGAGAAGGTTAACGCCGATATTATTATCAACACAACCCCTTGCGGAATGTATCCGAATATAGAGGGAGCGGCGATTGATATTGATAAATTTGATGGTCTTTCGGCGGTTGTTGATGTTGTTTATAATCCTCTAAATACCGACCTGATTGTTAAGGCAAAAGCTAAAGGAATTAAGGCTGTTGGCGGACTTTATATGTTGGTTGCCCAAGCAATTTTTGCTGCTGAAAAGTTTGGCTTTAAGGTAAAAGAAGAGGATTTTGAGAGGGTTTACAATAAAATCTTTAAGGAAAAGCAAAACCTTGTTTTAATAGGTATGCCAACGAGCGGGAAAACAACTATCGGCAAAACTTTATCTGAGGAGCTAGGCAGAGAGTTTATCGATAGCGATGAAGAAATTGTTGAAAAAATCGGAATGAGTATATCCGAATTTTTTGAAAAGAATGGCGAGGCTGAATTTAGAAAAATTGAGGCTCAGGTTATAAAAGAAATTGCCTTAAAGCAGGGAGCAGTTATAGCAACAGGCGGCGGGGTTATTTTAAATAAGCGCAATATCGAGCTTCTTAAAATGAACGGCAAGGTTATTTTCCTAAACCGCCCGTTAGATATGCTTTTAACAAGTGAAGATAGGCCTCTTTCGAGCGATAGAGAATTGCTTAAGAAAAGATTTGAAGAGCGGCATGAAATTTATAAAGCTTCGGCAGATGTTGAAATTATAGCCGATTCGGATATTAAAACTAATGTCCAAAAAGTTAAAGAAGGTTTTTAAATGAAAATTTTAGTTATTAACGGACCTAATATAAATATGCTCGGAATCAGGGAGCCTGAGGTTTATGGAAATCAAAATTATGAAACCTTATGCTCTATGATAGAAGAGCATTCAAGCAATAAGGGAATAGAGGTTGAAATTTATCAATCTAACCATGAGGGTTGTCTTGTTGATAAAATTCAAGAGGCTTTTGGAAAAGCGGATGGTATTGTTATAAACCCGGGAGCCTATACCCATACAAGCATTGCCTTGCTGGATGCTTTGAAAGCGGTTGGAATACCAACTGTTGAGGTGCATATTTCTGATGTATCAAAACGAGAGGATTTCAGGCAAATAAGCTATATTCGTTCTTATTGCATTAAAACCATAACAGGAAAAGGTTTAAATGGCTATTTAGAGGCTATAGATTTTCTAAACGGAGTTAAAAATGACGGTTAAAATCAAAAAGGGAACAGCAAAAGGCAGAGTTTCGGCACCGCCCTCAAAGAGTATGGCTCATAGGTATTTAATTTCGGCGGCTTTAACCGAAAAAAGTGAGGTTAGAGGTGTTGCATATTCCAGGGATATAAAGGCAACTCTTTTATGCTTAGAGGCTTTGGGCGCTAAGGTTGAAATAAACGGAGATACCGTTTTAATCGGCGGCTTAAACCCAAAGGGAAAAATAAAATCCAATAAGCTTTTTTGCGATGAAAGCGGAAGCACCTTGAGATTTTTATTACCCCTTTGTTTGCTTTTTGATGAGGAAATAACCCTTATGGGAAGCGAAAGGCTTTTTGAACGCTCACTTTCGGTTTATGAGCAAATTTGCATTTCTCAGGGAATTTACTTTAAACAGGATAAAAACAGCGTAACGGTTAAAGGTAAGCTAAAGGCCGGTAAATATAGTGTCAGAGGGGATATTTCAAGCCAGTTTATTTCGGGGTTAATCTTTGCTTTATCAAACCTTGAGGAAGATAGCGTTATAGAAATAACCGAAAAACTGGAAAGCGGCTCTTATCTTGGTCTTACTATTTCGGCTTTGGCTAAGTTTGGCATTAGAATCAGAAGAATAGATGAAAGAACTATCTATATAAAAGGCTCTCAAGCTCCTAAATCAAAATCCATAAAGGTTGAGGGCGATTATTCAAATGCTGCATTTTTGGATGCCTTTAATCTTTTGGGCGGTAATGTTGCGGTAACAGGTCTTAAATCTGATTCTATGCAAGGGGATAGGGTTTATAAGGATATTTTTAGCGAACTTGCAAAAGGAAAACCTAAAATAGATGTATCAGATTGTCCCGATTTAGCGCCGATAATTATGGCGTTGGCGGCGGCTAAAAACGGAGTTATATTAACAGGCACCGAAAGACTCAAAATTAAGGAAAGCAACCGAGGCGAAGCTATGAAAGAGGAGCTTGCAAAGCTTGGGGCAAAGGTTAAAATCGAGGAAAATAAGATAACGGTTAAGGGCGGAATAAAACCTGCGAAAACTGCAATTCTTTCTCATAACGACCATAGAATTGTTATGGCTATGGCGGTGCTTTTAAGTTTAACGGGAGGAGAAATCTTGGGTGCTGAGGCTATAAACAAAAGCTTCCCCGATTTCTTCCAAAAATTAAATGCAATAGGTATTGAAACAGAGGTTGACTCTATTTATGAAACTAATTAAAAAGGTAAATATTTTAATCGTAGGCTTAGGTCTTATCGGCGGAAGCTATGCTAAGGGACTTAAAAAGTTAGGCTTTGAGGTTAATGCAATAACCAAAGAGCAAAGTTCAATTGATTATGCTTTAAAAAACGGAATAATTGATAACGGAACAACCGAAATTTCGTCCGAGCTTATAGGTAAGGCGGATTTGGTTATATTTGCTCTTTATCCTCATATTTTTATTGATTGGATAGGTGAAAATCAGCAGTATTTTAAAAGCGGAGCAATTCTTACTGATGTTACGGGCGTTAAGGGTTGTATCGTTAATGAAATTCAAGGAATGTTAAGAAAAGATGTTGAATTTATTTCGGCTCATCCAATGGCAGGTAAAGAGGTTAGCGGTGTTGAAAACAGTGATGATTCTATCTTTAAGCAGGCTAACTACATAGTTGTTCCGACTAAGAAAAACAGCGAAGAAGCAATAGAACTTTGCAAAAACTTAGGAGAAATTTTAGGCTTTAAGCAAGTTGCTGTTTTATCGGTAGAAGAACACGATAGAATGATAGCATTTCTTTCTCAGTTAACACATTGTATTGCGGTTTCCTTAATGTGCTGTAACAACACCGAGGGACTTGAAAAATATACGGGAGATTCCTTTAGGGATTTAACGAGAATTGCTAATATAAATGATGAAATGTGGAGCGAGCTTTTTCTTAACAATAAAGAGGAACTGCTTGACGAAATGGAGCGATTTAGGGCTTCGTTTGATGAACTTTATGATAAAATTAAGGAAGATGACCGAGAGGGTATAAGGGAAATGATGAGAACCTCAACCTCTCGCCGCAAATTGTTCGATAAGATTTAAGGTGAAACACTATGAATATGGAATTTAAAAGAAAACTACCGATACCAAAACTGGTTAAATCGGAGTTCGCTATAACCGAAGATTTAAAACAAATAAAAATCTTAAGAGATGAAGAAATCAAGGCAATTTTTGAGGGCAAAAGCGATAAGCTTATTTTGGTTATCGGACCTTGTTCGGCTGATAATAGGGAAGCGGTGCTTGATTATATTTCAAGACTTCGTCTTTTGCAGGATGAGGTAAAAGATAAAATCTTTATAATTCCAAGAATTTATACAAATAAACCAAGAACAACGGGAGATGGCTATAAGGGTATGCTCCATCAGCCTAACCCCGATGAAAACCCCGATATGTATAAGGGTATCGTGTCTATCAGAGAGCTTCATATGAGCGCTCTTAAGGACTATGGTTTCACCTGTGCGGACGAGATGTTATATCCTGAAAACCACCGCTATTTGTCCGACCTTTTGGCTTATGTTGCGGTTGGCGCACGTTCGGTTGAAAATCAGCAGCATAGGCTAACTGCAAGCGGACTGGATGTCCCTGTTGGAATGAAAAACCCAACAGGCGGAGATTTATCGGTTATGATGAATGCTATAACCGCCGCTCAGCATAAGCATACCTTTATTTATAGAGGTTGGGAGGTTCAAAGCAAAGGCAATCCTTATGCTCATGCAATACTGAGAGGTTATACCGATTCTCAGGGTAAATCAATCTCGAATTATCATTATGAGGACTTGGCTAAGTTGAGCGATGCTTATGCTGATTCCTCTCTTTCAAATCCTGCTGTTGTTGTTGATACTAACCACGCAAACTCAGGCAAGAAATACCTCGAACAAACGAGAATTGCCAAGGATATAGTTTATTCCTGCAATCATAATAAGGATATAAGACAGCTTGTTAAAGGCCTTATGATAGAAAGCTATATTGAAGATGGTGCTCAAAAGATTGGCGAGCATATCTACGGCAAATCGATAACCGACCCTTGTCTTGGTTGGGATAAAACCCGTGAATTAATTTTGGAAATTGCAGATACTTTAAAATAATAAAAACCGCTTAATTTTGCATAAGGCTTAGTTAAGCGGTTTTTGTTTGACTATTGTCATTTGGTGGGATATAATGAAGAAAAAAGGAGTGATTTTAAAATGGCAAGAGGCGGCTCGATTATAAGAAGAAAACGAGCAAGAAGAAAAAAAGCAAGCCTTGTTTTATTGCTTATTCTTGCAGTGGTTTTTGTTTTGGTGAAATATTTTTCAGTTCCACTTTTGTCAGTGATTTTTGTCGTTTTGGGAGTATTGGTTCTCGGCGGAGTGATTTTGGATATTGTCATTAACGGTATAACTAAAAGGTTTTTAATAACTGCTTCGGCAGTAATATTTGCCCTTTTATTGTTCTTTGCCGTTAAATTTTCGTGGATTTCACTTTCTAATGCAATTATTTTTGCTATTTCTATACCTTTAGTAATATTGAGTATAGGTCTCATAATTTATGATATTATAACCCGAAGGGTTACTGATTACATAAATGCTCATAAAAAAGGCTCCCTTACTGTTTTAACAGCTTTACTGGTTGGAGCAGTTTTCAGTGTTTGTTATTTTATAACTCCAATTTGTGCATTTTTAGGCATAAAGAATATTGAGATTTTTACCAATGTTTTCAAAAATTCCGACCTTTTCGATTACTACACAGCTCAACTGTCTATAACCTTTATATCTATTTCGGTTTTATCGGTCCTTTCTGATAAAAGCGTTAATATTTATTGGGCAAATGTTTCGGAAGATAGACTTATAAAGCCGACCTTTAGTTGTTTTGCGGCCTACACGTATTATTCTATCGGAGCAACTTTAGGAGCCGGACTGGGTGTAGTTTTAAATGACGGACTTATTTTTGCGGCATTTTTTCTGGCAAATATTTTGGTTATGATTGTTTTAACTGCTTCGATGGTTGATGTTTATTATGGCAGAGATATAAAGATTAAAAAATTAAGAAAAGAACTTACAAAAGATTACTATAACGGAAGAAGACCTAATGCGAAATTAGATAGCGATGAGTATATTCCTGTTTATAGCACGAGATATTGCGAAAAGATTTTGGGAATTCGTCAGCATTTATATAATTCTTATGAAAATAACGAACTTGCCGAACTCAAAGAAATTTATGAACTTTATGCTTGTTGTCCTGATTGCTTTTTTTCAAAGGAAGGCGAAACGGCGGTTAAAACAATTATAGAAACTGTTGATGAAAAAACATTGTCGTTATTTGTTTCATCCGTTCTTCAGGAATTGAATTTGTATCTTTTAAAAATAGAAGCCGAAGAAATAAAAAATAGAGTAAGACCTTTTTATTATTTTACAAACAAAAAAAGAAAAAGTGATTGGGAATATTCATATGTTTTGGATATTGATAAACCGTTGTGGAAGGCATTATCGGACGAACAGTTTATTGATATGTTAAAAGAGTTAATGACATGTAGAAGTAAAATGACTGAAAGAACTCTTAGAGATTTACTGGTTTGCATTAAAAGAAGAATGGCTTTTATATATAATTACCAAGTATTCAAAAAGGATGACTCAAATAAAGAGTTTGTGAATTTGAATAAGAAGATATATGTTTTTGAAAGCCGTATGTCATCACAAAATGGAACAAAGAAAGAAAAATTTAAAACCTTTGATTATTTGGCTGACACAAAGGGATTACAAGAAATTACTTTATGGCGCAAAGGGAATAATGCCACAAGTGTTTTTGTTGACATTAAAAAAATCAAGGAAATGTTTTGTGAGTATGCGGAATGTCAAAAAGATGGTGCTTTTGAAACGGGCAGCTTTGAATATCTTTTGAAAATCACAGAGGAAATCCTCGCTATAAATCCAAAATTAGAAGAAGAACTTGAAGATTTTCCGTTCCATAAGGTTTTAAAATAAAAAAACAAAGGTGTGTAGAATTTTCTACACACCTTTGTTTTTTTATTCAGTTTTTATTATAAACGAAAAGTCGATATAACCGTCTTCCCCAGTTGAAACAACCTCGCTTAAAGCAGGGGAATAGGCTATAACAGTATTTTGGAACATAATCGGAATTATGTTGTTGTTCTTTAAAATCTCGGTTTGAGAAAGGGCTAAATCATTAGAGTTAATACCAAACTTTTCCAAATATTCATAAGCTCTTTTGGTATCGGCACGAACAGGGAAGAATGCCATTTTATATTCCCTTGTTTTAAGCTCGTTTATTAAAAGCTCACTCGATGATACCGACTCGATATTAACAAACGCCGAAAGGTTGCTTTGCCAATGGCCAACGATATCGGTAACAACTGATTTTATGTTTCCGTCATCATAATAATAAAGAGTTATATCGGACGGAAACTTTTTGTTTTCAAGTTTTTCAACCTCGGTTTTATAAAGGCTTTTTGCAAGCTCTTTATTATAAGCAGTCATTCCGGTTGCACTCTTGTTTCCTAAAATGGCGTCGGGGTAGATAGAGGTTGCGGTATTATAGCCTTCCTTAAGGTCCTTGGAATAAACCTCGCCTCCAACCATCATATTGAGTGATTTTCGCATATCGGGTGAAAAGTCATTATTTAAGGTTAAAAACCAGCAAATGTTTTGAATAGAGGAGGTTTTAAGTCCTAATTTTTTAGCATCGCTTTCTAAAGAACAGTCAATAAAAGCCATATCAATACTGTTTTTCTCAAGCTTTGTGATAATAGGCTCATCATCGTTGCAAGTGAGGAAAACAGCGGCATTTTGGGCCTCGAAATCGCCTTTATATTCTTTGTTTTTATAAAGTCTTATTCCGAAGGTGTCTTTTCGCCATTTTGTTATTTTGTAACTTGAATTGCTGAGTAGCTTATCAGCGAATAAGCCATACTTTCCTGCACTCTCTTTAAAGAATTTTTCGTTGCAGGGCATAGCGATAGAAGAGGTTAGGGTTTCCTCGAAATATTCATCCTTTTCTTTAAGGGTGATTTTAAGGGTTGTTTTATCAGTAGCCTTAACTGCTAGGGTGTTTTTATCGGCAGTTCCGTTGTGAATTTCCTCGGCACCCTTAATTTTCAAAAGTCTTGAAACGAAGGGGGCTTTAGTTTCGGGACTAACGGCTCTTTTAAGGGCAAACTCAAAGTCCTTTGCAGTTAAATCATCTCCGTTGCTCCATTTTGCGTTTTTCCGAAGTGTAAAGGTATAATTTATCCCATCGGTTTCGTAATTTTCGGCAACGCCGCAAACGATTTTTCCATCGCTGTTTTTCCTAAGCAGTCCCTCAAAAATATTTTTGATTATAAGAAGCTCGGAATCCTTAGAAGCGGTTTGAGGGTCTAACACATCGGGAGTTGCAGGGAGCTCAAAATATATGTAAGCATCCTTTGAACTATCACACCCCATAATGCCTAATAGCATAAGGAGTGAAAGGGTAAGGGATAGAAGTTTTAAAAAAGGTTTCATAAGCCTTTCCTTTCGAAATTTTTACCTACTTAGTATACAATATTCCGACAATAAATTCAACAAAATAAAAAATTGTTAAAAAAATATCATTTTTTTGATAAAAAGTCTTTTCAAATTAAGAAGTATGTGTTATAATGTAGCGGTATAGGTATGTTTATATATATACTTACAAATTATCAGAGGAGGATTCGAACTCATGCTAAAGAAAATCAGTAATCTCCCTTTTAAGGGAACAGCTGAACAGGAAAAGAAGCTGAGAGAAGTAATCGATGCCAGCAAGCATGACAAAAGCCTTTTAATGGCTGTTATGCAGGAAGCTCAGGAAATCTATGGTTACCTTCCGATTGAAGTGCAAACCATGATTGCCGAGGGAATGGAAGTTCCGCTCGAAAAGGTTTATGGTGTTGCAACCTTCTATGCTCAGTTTTCGCTCACACCTAAGGGAGAATATAATATCTCTGTTTGCTTAGGAACTGCTTGCTATGTTAAGGGAGCAGGTGATATTTTTGATAAGTTCAGCGAAAGACTTGGTATCGGTGCTGACGAATGCACTGCTGACGGTAAGTTCTCTCTTACCGCTTGCCGTTGTATCGGCGCTTGCGGACTTGCCCCCGTTTTAACAGTAAATGAAGAGGTTTACGGTCGTTTAACAGTTGACGATGTAGACGGTATTCTTGAAAAATAC
>CAJGDQ010000019.1 GCA_904502215.1 Clostridiaceae bacterium | reverse complement strand
GCAAGAGGATATAAGACCTTTCTTTGAAAATCAGCTTAAGGAATGCGGTGTGGATTATTTTGATATCTATCTTATGCATGCTCAGGATGCAAAGCTTTATGAAAAATATAAAAAATGCCGAGCATATGAAACTGCTTATGAGTTTTTGAAGGAAGGAAAAATCAAGCATTTAGGTCTTTCTTTCCATGATAAAGCTGAGGTTTTGGAGAGAATTTTATCAGAGCATCCCGAGATTGAGATTGTTCAAATTCAGTTTAACTATTTGGATTATGATGATGCCGCAATTGAAGGCAAGAAGGTTTATGAGGTTTGCCGAAAGCATAACAAACCCATTATCGTCATGGAGCCTGTTAAGGGCGGAAGCCTTGTTAATTTACCTGATGAGGCGCAAGCAGTTTTTGATGAACTTGGCGGCGGCTCAAATGCAAGCTATGCCATTCGCTATGCCGCAAGCTTTGATGGGGTTGTTATGGTCCTCTCGGGAATGGGTAATATGGATATGGTTAAGGATAATATTAGCTATATGGCCGATTTCAAGCCCTTAACAGAAAAAGAATTTAAGGCTATAGATAAGGTTTGCGAAATTTTCCGCAGTCAGGATTTAATTCCTTGCACTGCTTGTAAATATTGCATAGCCTCTTGCCCAAAGAATATTCCTATTCCTGATTTATTTGCTTGTATGAACGATAAGGTTGTTTTTAAAAGCTGTAACGCTGATTATTACTATGGAATACATACTCAAAACGGCGGTAAGGCAAGTGAGTGCATAAAGTGTGGAAAATGCGAAGAGGCCTGCCCTCAGCATCTTCCTATAAGGGATTTGCTTAGTCAGGTTGCAAAGGAATTTGAAAAGAATGAGGATTAAACTTGAGAATCTAACCCTTTCGGCAGTTTTCTTATGTTTGGGTTTTGTTTTACCAATGCTCACAATGCAAATCAAGGAAATAGGGGATACGCTTCTTCCGATGCATATACCCGTTATGCTTTGTGGACTTTTATGCGGTTGGCAATATGGTGCGGTTGTTGGTTTTATATTGCCGTTTTTAAGGTCATTTGCCTTTTCTATGCCGCCGATATATCCAAATGCTGTTTGGATGGCTTTCGAACTTTTGACCTATGGCTTGGTTATTGGTTTGATTTATAGATTGTTAAATAAAAAGGGAATAGGAGCAGTTTATTTTTCACTTATTGTTGCAATGCTTTCGGGTAGAGTTGTTTGGGGAATCGCTAAAAGCTTGCTGTTAGGTGTTGGAACAAATGGTTTTACCTTTAAAGCCTTTCTTATAGGTGGATTTGTTGATTCTTTTTTAGGAATTGTTTTGCAGTTAATAATTATTCCGCTAATCTTGGCGGTTGTTATAAAAATTAAACAGGAGAAATAAAAATGAACGAGCTTAGCAAAAAAGAGATTTTTGAAGATAAGATTAAAAGGGTTATTATAACCAAAGAGGAAATTGATGAGGCTATAAAAAAGGTTGGTAAAGAAATAGATAAGCTTTATGATGGCAGACCGATTCTTTTGGTAAGTGTTTTAAAGGGCGCTTTTGTCTTTATGGCAGATTTATGCCGTGCAATTTCAGTTCCTTGCGAAATCGGTTTTATGTGCGCTAAGAGTTATTATGAAGGCACAGATTCTTCAGGTGTTGTTAAAATCACTATGGACCTTGATAAAGATATCAGCGAATTTCACGTTGTAATTGTTGAGGATATCATTGATACAGGCAGAACCTTAAGTGATATTGTTAAGCTTTTGAAGGCTAGAAATCCTTTATCTTTAAAGGTTGTAACGCTGCTTGATAAGCCTTCAAGAAGAATTGTTGAGTTTGAGGCTGATTGGTCCCTTTTCACCGTTCCGGACTTCTTTGTTATCGGTTATGGACTTGACTGCGCTGAATATTATAGAAATCTTCCTTATATTGCTGAATTTGGCGAAAAATAAGTAAAATGATTAGTATAATTTTTGATATGGATGGCACCTTGCTTGATACTCAGCGTATTTGCATTCCCGCTTGGGAATACTGCGGAAGACTTCAAGGTGTTAAAGGAATGGGCGAAGACACAAGGTATTTATGTGGTATGAATGAAGTTGGTTGGACCAAGTATATTGAGGATAAATATCCGCAAATTGATGTTTTGAAATTTAAACAAGATATAAGTGATTATTACCGCTCAAATAATCCGCCTATAAGATTTATGGTCGGTGCAAAAGAAATACTTGATTTTTTTAAGGAGAAGGGTGTTAAAATGGCGATTGCCTCAGGGTCCTCGCCAAAATCGGTAGAACATCATCTATCCGAGGTAAATGCAAAGAATTATTTTTCTGCTTTTGCTTGCGGTGCTGAGGTTGAAAGAGGGAAGCCTGAGCCTGATGTTTTTTTGCTTGCGGCTAAAAGGTTGGGGGTTGAACCTTCTGAATGTTTTGTTTTCGAGGATTCGCCTCTAGGAATTGTCGCAGCTAATAAGGCAGGCATGAAAGTAATCGGTATTCCTGATATAGTTTCGTTTGATGATGAAACCAAGGCGGAATGCTTTAAGGTTTTAAATTCTTTAGATGAGGCTATAGATATATTCGAGAAGCTATTGTGAATAGATGTTAAAAAGGCAAGCAATAAGCTTGTCTTTTTTTGTAAACATTTTTTTAATTGTTTATCAAAATATTGAAAAGGTATAATTATGGTAGTATAATTATCAAGAGAGAAGGGGGAATTTATATGAAAAAACCTCAGGTTGATTACAGAAAGTTCAAGCTTACTAATATAAACTCGCCTGAATTTTCCCATCTAAAGCTTCTTCTTGGATGGGTTGGGTATTTTGCGCTCTTTTTTCTAACCGAACGATTTATAAAGAGAGAAGCCTGTTATGTAATTCATAGCCCGCTAGATGATTTAATACCTTTTTGTGAGGTTTTTGTTATCCCTTATGTGCTTTGGTATTTGCTGATTGTTTTATCCTTAGGCTATTTTTTGGTTTATAATGTTGATAGTTTTAAAAGATTGCAAAAATTCATTATAATAACCCAAATAGTTGCTATGGCGGTCTATATTATTTTCCCAAATATGCAACCCTTAAGACCAACAGAATTTGCAAGAGATAATATTTTTACCGATATGGTAGGATTTCTTTATACCATTGATACAAATACCAATGTTTGTCCATCACTTCACGTTGCCTATTCTATAGCTATTGCTTCGGTTTGGGTTAAGGAAAAGGGAATATCGCCTTGGTTTAAGGCCTTTATCGTTGTTTTTGTTATCTTAATTTGCCTTTCAACCGTTTTTATAAAACAACATTCGGTTATTGATGGTTTTGCCGCTATCCCTCTTTGTATTTTAGGTGAAATTATAATCTATGGTAAGGATTTTTGGTTGCCGAAATTTAAAAGGACAAAAAATTGCTAATTTTTGATACTTTATTCTATTGACTTATATTTGCAGTATGATATACTGAAAATGTAAAAACTTTAAGGGGAATTTTTATGAGTTTTATAAATGAAAACTTTATGCTTAAAAATGAAACCGCAAAGGAAATTTATGCGGCTGTTAAGGATTTGCCGATTATAGATTATCATTGCCATATCAGCCCTAAAATGATAGCCGAAAATCATAAGTTTAAAAATGCTTATGAGCTCTTTTTGGGAGGCGACCATTATAAATGGCGTCAAATGAGAACAAATGGCGTTGAAGAGGAATATATAACAGGGGAAAGGGACGATTTTGAGAAATGGCTCAAGTTTGCCGAAACTATGCCTTATCTTATCGGAAACCCGATTTATCATTGGACTCATCTTGAGCTTAAAAGATATTTCGGCATTGAGGAAGAACTTTCTCCAAAAACCGCTAAGGATATTTGGGATAAGGTTAATTCAATGCTTGAAACTGATGAATATAGGGTTTTGGGTCTTATTAAAAAGTCCAATGTTGAGGTTATTTGCACAACCGATGCTCCTCACGATACCCTTGAATATCACAAGCAGCTTAAGGACCTTGACGTTAAGGTTATTCCTGCCTTCCGCCCCGACCTTGATAATTTAGGCGATGATATAACCGAATGTATGGATTATTTCCACGAAAACGGTTGCCGTCTTTCCGACCATGCGGTTGATAAGATGGATGATGATATTATCGAAAAGCTCGTATTCTTAGGCGAGGAATATGCAAAGCGCGGTTGGGTATGGCAACTTCATATCGGCGCTCTTCGCAACAATAATAGCCGTATGTTTGAAAAATTGGGCGCTGATACAGGCTTTGATTCAATTAACGATTTCCAAATTGCTGAGGGATTATCGAAAATCCTTGATAGCCTTGATAAGAAGAATATGCTTCCGAAAACCATTCTTTATACCCTTAATCCGAAGGATAACTATGTTTTGGGAACAATGCTTGGCAACTTCCAGGGCGGCGGAATAAAGGGTAAAATTCAGTTTGGCTCGGGTTGGTGGTTTAATGACCAGAGAGATGGTATGGAGGGTCAAATGAAAGCCCTTGCAAATCTTGGAATGCTTTCTCGCTTTGTTGGAATGTTAACCGATAGCCGAAGCTTTGTTTCATATACAAGACACGAATATTTTAGAAGAATTCTTTGTAACCTATTAGGAAAGTGGGTTGAAGAAGGCGAATATCCGAAGGATATGGAAATGCTTAAAAAGATAGCTCAGGATATCTGCTATTATAACGCTAAAAATTATTTCGGATATTAAGATGGAAAAAATAATTATTGATACCGATATTGTAACGATGTTGTGCCAATAGGTGAAAATCTTAGTAAAGAAGAAAAGAGGATTCAATATGGTGAGGTCGGTTGCGCTTGCGATAAGATTATTTTTGAGAGGTTTAGTAAAGGTTATAAAACAAATAGGGAAGAAAGCCTGAGCTTAATATCGAAAATGATATTGAATCGGCAAAAACGGTCTATCGTCTAATAATTCGAAAAATTTCGGGTATACTTGTTTTAAAAAGGGAAAGGAAGTTCGCTATGATAGAACAAGATACCATAAAACTACTTCGTGAATGTGATGCAGGAATTAAAATGGGAGTTTCTTCAATAGAAGAGGTTTTGGAATATACTCATTCCGATAAATTGAAGAAGCTTTTATCCGATTGCCGTGATGAACATTCAAAACTTGCAATTGAGATAAAGGGACTTCTTGATAAGTATTCGGACGATGGCAAAGACCCTAATCCTATTGCAAAGGGTATGAGTTGGGTTAAAACCAATGTTATGCTAACTATGAAGGAATCGGATGCCACTATTGCCGACCTTATTACCGATGGTTGCAATATGGGAGTTAAATCTCTTAATAAATACCTTAATCAGTATGAAGCGGCAGATGAGGTTTCGAAGGATATAACCAAACGTCTTATAAATCTTGAAGAAAAATTAGCAATAGATATTAGAGGATTTTTATAAAATTAAACTACCCGAAGGAGAGAATGAAGCTCTTTTTCGGGTAGTGATTTTTTTGTCGATATTTTTGTCAAGGCAAAATCGATAAATTTACCTATCGGTAAATTCGATATGTTTATCTGCATAAACTCGATATGATATAAATCCATCCTCGCCCCGCAGGGCATATCGAGTGCGAAGCACATATCGAACACATAGGGTGTATATCGAAAATTCTGCAAGGAATTTATATCGAAGCATTGTGCACTAAGGACACAATGCTTAGCAGATGATTATTCTTTAATCAAAGAAATTTTTAACCTTATCCATAAAGGACTTGCGCTTTTTATAGTTTTTATCATCGGTTGCTTTATCGAACTCTTTAAGCTTTTCTTTTTGGGATTTAGAAAGGTCTTTCGGAACTTCAACCGTTATTTTAACATATTGGTCGCCTTTTCCGCTGTAATTGAGCCTTTGAATACCCTTGCCTCTAAGCTTAAATTCATCACCGGGTTGAGTGCCTTCGTGAATCTGGAATTTAACCTTTCCGTCAAGAGTTGGAACTGTTATTTCATCTCCTAAAGCCGCCTGAGTGAAGGTAATCGGTATTTCGCAGTAAACATCAAAGCCATCTCTTTCAAAAATGGGGTGGGGGCGAACGTTAACATTAATCCTAAGGTCTCCCGAAGGACCGCCGTTAATTCCGGCATCTCCGCCACCACGAAGGTTAATAACCTGACCGTCATCAATACCTGCGGGAATATCAACGGTTTGTTCAACTGTATGCCTGATTCTGCCTTTTCCTGCGCAGGTGCGACAAGGCTTATCAATAATTTTACCGCTGCCTTTACAGTGGTCGCAAACCTTTTGGGTTTGAATAACACCGAAAGGAGTGCGCTGAGCGGCAGTTACCTGACCTGAGCCGTGGCAAACGGGACAGGTTTTAGGGCTAGAGCCTTTTTCGGCACCACTTCCACCGCATTCCTTACAAGATTCAATCTTTGTAACTTTAACGGTTTTCTTGCAACCCTTAGCAGCTTCCTCAAATGAAAGGTTAACTGTTGCGGCAGTATCATTTCCTCTTCTTGGGGCATTTGGGTTTCTTCTTGAGGCGCCGCCAAAACCACCGCCAAAGAAGGAACTGAAAATATCCCCTAAATCGCCAAAATCGCCGAAACCATCAAAGCCCGCACCGCCGTAACCGCCGCCCGCACCGAAATTAGGGTCAACACCTGCATGGCCGAATTGGTCATAACGGGCACGTTTTTCGCTATCAGATAAAACCTCATAAGCTTCATTAACTTCTTTGAAATTCTTTTCGGCAACCTCATCTCCGGGGTTCAAGTCGGGATGATATTTTTTAGCCGCTTTTCTATATGCTTTTTTTAGTTCATCCTCGGAGGCTGATTTATCAACACCAAGGACCTCATAATAATCTCTTTTATTATCAGCCAAAGCAAATTCTCCTAAAATATATTATGTAGGAACAGGCCTCCGGACTGTCCGCTAATTTTGAAAATTTCTAACGGACCGTCGGGGACGCCGGTCCCTACAATAAATATCTAATTATTTGTTGTCATCAACATCAGTATAGTCGGCCTCGTAAACATTGGGGTCAGCATTTTCGCCTTGAGGTGCATCACCCTGAGGGTTAGCTGCCTTATAAAGCTTTTCGCTAACTGCAAATAATTCTTTTTGCAAGTCTTCCTGACGAGCCTTGATAGCTTCGATATCCTCGCCCTTAAGAGCCTCTTTAAGTGCCTCTTTAGCGGTTTCAATCTTGCTCTTTTCGTCATCTGCTAATTTATCGCCGAGCTCGTTTAAGGTTTTCTCGGTCTGATAAATCATTTGGTCAGCGTTGTTGCGAATATCAACAGCCTCACGGCGCTTTTTATCCTCAGCAGCATATTCCTCAGCCTCTTTAACAGCCTTATCAATATCCTCTTTGGACATATTGGTGTTAGAGGTGATGGTGATATTATTTTCTTTACCTGTGCCAAGGTCCTTAGCTGAAACGTGAACAATACCGTTAGCATCGATATCAAATGTTACTTCAATTTGGGGGATTCCGCGGGGAGCAGGAGCAATTCCATCAAGATGGAAAACGCCGAGAGTTTTGTTATCTCTTGCAAATTCTCTTTCGCCCTGGAGAACATGAACCTCAACCGAGGTTTGACCGTCAGCAGCAGTTGAGAAGATTTGGCTCTTCTTAGCGGGGATGGTTGTGTTTCTATCAATAACCTTTGTTGAAACACCACCCATAGTTTCAATACCGAGGGAGAGGGGAGTTACATCGAGAAGAAGAAGTCCCTTAACGTCTCCACCGAGAACGCCTGCCTGCAAGGAAGCACCTAAAGCTACGCACTCATCGGGGTTGATGCCCTTGAAAGGCTCGGTTCCCATAAATGCTTTAACAGCCTCTTGAACTGCAGGAATACGGGAAGAACCGCCAACCATAAGAACCTTGTTGATTTCGCTCTTGTTAAGACCTGAATCGGCAAGAGCCTGACGAACAGGAGCCATAGTTGCATCTACTAAATCAGCAGTAAGCTCGTTGAACTTTGCTCTTGTAAGGGTGGTTTCAAAGTGCTTAGGACCGGTTGAATCAGCGGTAATAAAGGGGAGGTTGATATCGGCAGTTGTCATACCCGAAAGGTCGATTTTTGCCTTTTCAGCAGCCTCTTTAACACGCTGCATAGCCATTTTATCGTTTGAAAGGTCAATGCCCTGCTCAGCTTTAAAGGTTGCAACGATATAGTCCATAACTCTCTTATCAAAGTCATCACCGCCCAAACGGTTGTTACCGGCAGTAGCTAAAACCTCTTGAACACCATCGCCCATTTCGATAATCGAAACATCGAATGTGCCGCCGCCAAGGTCATAAACCATAACCTTTTGGTCATCTTCTTTATCAATACTGTAAGCTAAAGCAGCAGCAGTAGGCTCGTTGATAATTCTCTTAACCTCAAGACCAGCAATCTTACCTGCATCCTTGGTTGCCTGACGCTGAGCATCAGTAAAGTAAGCAGGAACGGTGATAACGGCCTCGGTAACGGTTGTTCCGAGATATGCCTCGGCATCAGCCTTCAATTTCTGCAAAATAATTGCCGAAATCTCTTGAGGGGTGAATTTCTTATCATCGATAGAAACGGTATAATCAGTTCCCATTTCTCTTTTGATAGAGCTGATAGTTCTGTCAGGGTTGGTGATAGCCTGACGCTTAGCAACCTGACCTACCATTCTTTCACCTGTTTTAGAAAATGCAACAACCGAAGGAGTTGTTCTTGCACCCTCAGCATTAGCAATAACAACCGGCTCGCCGCCCTCCATAACTGCAACGCAGGAGTTAGTTGTTCCTAAGTCAATACCAATAATTTTTCCCATTTTGTTTTCCTCCAAAAATTTATAAATTAGTTTTTAATTAGCAACTTTAACCATTGCGGGACGAATAACAGTGTCCCCAATTTTGAAGCCCTTTTGAAGAACTTCGGCAATAACATTTTCGCCAAGAGTTTCATCCTCGATATGCATAACAGCGTCGTGGAAATTCGGGTCAAATGTATCTCCAACCTTAGCAACCTCTGAGATGCCAAGCTTTTCGCCTAAAGATTCGAATTGTTTAACAATCATTTCAATTCCCTTTATATATTCGGGAGTGCCTTTTTCGGCAGTGTTTGCTCTATCAGTATTATCAAGAATCGGAAGTAATTCCTTAATAACATTTGCTTTGGCATATTCAGCAACTGTTAAACGCTCTCTTTCGGTGCGCTTTTTGAAATTATCAAATTCGGCGGCGGTGCGAAGAAGTAAATCGTTTTTATTTTCAAGCTCCGCTTTTAAATTCTCAATTTCGGCCTGTGTTTTAGATTTCTTTTTTTCTTTAACTTCGGTTTTCTTGGTTTCTTCTGACACGAAATCTCAATCCTCCATATCTTTTTGCGCTTCGGTTATAAGCTTGGTTAACTTTTGCGCAGCGTATTCAATTCCCGGCATTATCTTGTCATAGGAAATTCTATTAGGACCTATAATTCCGATATAGCCTTTATATTTATCTCCTCCGCTGAATTTAGCGGCGATAACCGTATCCTTTTGAAGCTCGTTATATTCAGTATCGGCACCGAAAACTGCTCCAACATTATCTCCAATATTTTCAAGAATCGAAATTATTGGGTCACGCCTTTTTATAAGGGACAAAATCTTGGCGGCTTTTTCTTCGCTGCCAAAGATATTATATAAGGTGTTTTCGCCCTGCAACGTTAAATCGGTTTCCTCAATTTCTGAAGCGGTTTCAAAAACTGCCGATAGTAAAGGCATAAGCTCAAGAGAAGAGAAGCCCGCTTCGGCTATAACACCTTGAATATATGGCTTTGTAAGCTCGCTTATCGGCTTTCCCTTAATCTTTCTTGAAACAATGTCATAAAACTCATCTTCAAGAGCTTTGGTGAAGTTTCTTCCTTGGCGGAAAATTCGGTTTCTTGTTCTTCCGTCATCTGTAATAACCAAAAGCATAACTGAAAATCTGCCAATAGGTAAAAGCTCTATTCTTTTGATTCTTGCAGGCCTCTCGGTCATAAGACAGGAAATAGCAGGAAGCCCTGTAAGCTCAGATAAGATTTGAGCGGCGGCGGCAGGTATGCTTTCGGGCTCGCAGTGAATGTCAGCAAAAGCATTGTCTATAATATCGGCTTCTTTTAAAGAAATTTCCGATTTGTTCATAAGACTTTCAACATAAAGCCTGTAACCGCTGCTGGTTGGAACTCTTCCTGCCGATGTGTGCGGCTGGTGAAGAAAACCTAGCTCGCAAAGCTCGCTCATTTCATTTCTAAGGGTTGCGGAAGAGGGGGCATTATCAATAAGGGCAACGAGATTTTTTGAACCGATAGGCTCGCCCGTTTCTATATAAGCCTTAACAATAGCTTTTAATACGGCTTGTTTTCTCGGCGTAAGCTCCATTCTTCCACCTCTTTTCATTTTTAGCACTCTATCGTTTCGAGTGCTAACAAGTCTTATTATATGCACTTTTTTCCAAAAGTCAATAGTTTTTGCAAATTTTCTTTGACTTTCCCTGACCTTTTACAAATTGTTCATATTTAACTTGCAAAATTTTTGGGGTTGATGTATTATATATGAGGTGAATTTAATGTATCCATTATTGTTAAAACCCGCTATGAAGGATTATTTATGGGGCGGAACAAAGCTTAAGGATGAATGGGGCTTTGAAACAGATAAAGATATAGCAGCAGAGGCTTGGTTGCTTTCCTGCCATAAGGATGGCGATGGCGTTGTTATGAACGGCGCTCTTAAAGGTAAAACCTTTTCCGAGGTTTTATCCCTTTGGGGAAAGGAAACGTTAGGCGAGAGGGCTGAGAAGTTTTCTGATTTCCCAATTCTCATTAAGTTTATAGATGCTAAGCAAAGCCTTTCTGTTCAGGTGCATCCTGATGATGAATATGCTCTTAAAAATGAGGGCGAGTTCGGCAAGAATGAAATGTGGTATATAGTTGACTGCGAGGAAGGTGCTGAACTTATATACGGCTTTAAGGAGAATATCTCGAAAGAAGAATTTGAACGCCGCATAAAAGATAATACTCTTCCCGAGGTTTGCAATTATGTTCCTGTTAAAAAAGGCGATGTTTTCTTTATTGAGGCGGGAACGCTTCACGCTATTGGTGCAGGCATTCTTATTTGCGAGGTTCAGCAAAATTCAAACTCAACATATAGAGTTTGGGATTTTGGAAGAGTTGGAGCTGATGGCAAGCCCCGTGAATTACATATAGATAAAGCTCTTGATATTACCAAATGCGAAAAACCCACCCGCCCTTACGGACAAGTGGGAGAGGTTAAGGAAAATAAAGGCGCTTCTTTAAGAGAACTTGCCCGTTGTGAATTGTTTACAACAGGTATTTTAAAAACCGGAAATAAAAGCAGTATTGAAGGTAACGAAAGCTTTGTATCGCTAATTTTCCTTGATGGTGAGGCTGAGGTTATTTGGAATGATGGAAGTATCACCGCCAAAAAAGGAGACAGTATTTTTGTTCCTGCCGGTATGAAAATTGACTTTAAAGGTCAAGCTAAAATATTATATGCTTATGTATAAATCAAAAACCCTCGGTTTTCCGAGGGTTTATTTTATCTGATTTTTAAAGGCGTTAAAGGTTTCTTCACTTATATGATGCTCCATTTTGCAGGCATCCTGCGATGCAGTTTCTTCATCAACGCCTATTGATACTAGATACTTTGTGATAATTGTATGTCTATCGTATATTTTTTGGGCAAATTCTTTGCCTAAGTTGGTAAGCTCTAAAAATCCGTCTTTATCAGCGGTTAAAAAACCGCCGTTTTTAAGAAGACCAACTGCTCTTGAAACGCTTGGTTTTGAAAAGCCCATATATTCTGCAACATCCAAGGAGCGCACCTTGCCTTTAGTTTTAGCTAAAACAAAAATACTCTCAAGATACATCTCTCCCGATTCCTGCAAATGCACAGCCGTTCCCTCCTTGCTTTAATTATTTCGATATATTATAACATATACCCGAGAAAAAATCAAGTAGATTTACTCAAATCACACAGGCTTTGTGTATGCGCACGGCGGAACGGGCTTCTTACCCTCAAATATCTGCATCGCGTTGTTATAGAAAT
>CAJGDQ010000018.1 GCA_904502215.1 Clostridiaceae bacterium | reverse complement strand
TATGGCTTGTTCTCTTTAAGATGCGGTGTGCTCTGCCGTGATCCTTCGGACGAATTCTCTTAAGAGTGGGTCCGGGGCAAACAAAGCATTCTGCAACGTAAAGCTTAGAAACATCCATACTGTGATTGTTTTCTGCATTTGCCATAGCTGACGCTAAAAGCTTCTCTAAATACTCGCAAGCGGACTTAGGAGTAAATTTGAGTATAGCCATAGCTTTGTCAGCATCTTGATTACGGATTAAATCCATAACAATTTTCACCTTACGGGGTGAAATACGAGCATATTTAAGTATTGCTCTTGCTTCCATTGTTTACTCTCCTTTCAGCCGCTTACTTACCGCTGGTTTTAGAACCTGCGTGGCCTTTGAATGTTCTAGTCGGTGCAAATTCACCGAGCTTGTGACCAACCATATCCTCAGTTACATATACCGGAACGTGCTTACGTCCGTCATGAACTGCAAAGGTGTGTCCGACGAAATCGGGGAATATGGTTGATGAGCGGCTCCAAGTTTTAAGAACTCTCTTTTCGCCGGCTGCATTCATTTCTTTGACTCTCTTGAGCAAAACAGGTTGCACATAAGGGCCTTTTTTAATGCTTCTTCCCATGATTAAAATCTCCTTTCGTCGTCTTACTTACGGCGTTTTACGATATACTTATCGCTAGCCTTGTTCTTCTTGCGGGTCTTGTAACCCAAGGTGGGTTTACCCCAAGGAGTAACAGGTCCGGGACGTCCGATGGGTGACTTACCTTCACCACCACCGTGGGGGTGGTCGCAGGGGTTCATTACAGAACCACGAACGGTAGGTCTCCAACCCATGTGGCGCTTACGTCCTGCTTTACCATAGTTAATGTTAGCATGCTCGGGATTCGAAACAGTGCCAACAGTAGCCATACATTTTACCGGAACGTTACGAAGCTCGCCTGAAGGCAAACGTAAAAGTGCCATTCCGTTTTCTTTAGCCATAAGCTGAGCCATGTTACCGGCTGAACGAGCAAGCTGAGCGCCCTTGCCGGGATAAAGCTCAATGTTATGGAGGAAAGTACCAACAGGGATATTAACGAGCGGTAAAGCATTACCGGGCTTAATATCAGCGTCAGGTCCGCTAACGAGAACATCGCCCACCTTGATTTCTTGGGGAGCTATGATGTAACGCTTCTCGCCATCCTCATACTGAACGAGGGCGATGAATGCGGAACGGTTGGGGTCATACTCAAGGGTAAGAACGGTTGCGGGGATTCCGAAACGCTCTCTCTTGAAATCGATGACTCTATACTTTCTGCGGTTGCCGCCGCCTCTATGGCGAACGGTGATTCTGCCGTAGCTATTTCTACCGGCATTATTCTTAAGCGGTTCAAGCAAACTTCTCTCGGGCGCTACCTTAGAAAGACCTGAATAATCCATAGAGGTCATATTACGGCGGCCGTTAGTAGTTGGCTTGTAATGTTTAATAGCCATTTAATTTCACTCTCCTATTTTGGCTTAGCGAAGCCTTTTGGCTTCATACATCACCGAAAATCAGTGATTAACTCACTGCTAAGATTTACATAAGTCCATCAAAGAACTCAATCGGCTTAGAATCAGCCTTAAGAGTTACGATAGCCTTTTTCCAAGAAGCTGTGTAACCGCTGTAACGGCCCATTCTTCTCTGCTGACCACGAACATTGATAGTGTTAACCTTAGCAACCTTAACCTTGAAAAGCTCTGCAACTGCAGCAGCTATTTCGATTTTGTTAGCGTCCTTAGCTACCTTGAAGGTGTATTTCTTGTCAGCAATACCTGACATGCTCTTCTCGGTAATAACCGGAGCTATAATGATATCCTGTGCGGTTTTCATTATGCGTATACCTCCTCAAGTTTTGCTACTGCGCCCTTAACGATAATCAAGGTATCAGCGTTGATTACGTCATAGGTGTTAATGGTGTTTACCTGAGCGGATTTAGCACCGGGGATGTTAGCGATACTCTTAACTGCGAAAGCATCATTGTTCTCAAGAACGATGAGAGCCTTCTTGCCGGCGCCGATAGCCTTTAAGCAATCAGCAACAACCTTTGTCTTATAAGTTTCGAGCTTTAACTCATCGAGAACGATAAGTGAGTTCGAAAGAAGCTTATCAGATAAAGCAGATTTAAGAGCAAGTCTTCTAACCTTCTTGTTGAGAGAGAAAGAATAATCTCTCGGCTTCGGTGCGTGAACGATACCGCCGTGTCTCCACTGGGGAGCTCTTGTTGAGCCCTGTCTTGCATGACCGGTTCCCTTTTGTCTCCAAGGCTTCTTACCGCCGCCGGAAACTTCGGTTCTAGTCAAGGTGGATTGTGTGCCCTGTCTTTTATTAGCAAGGTAATTAACAACTGCCATATGCATTACAACTGCATTGGGTTCAATTCCGAAAATAGCATCGCTTAAAGTGATTTTGCCAACTTTATTGCCTGCCATATCGAGGACTGCTATATTAGCCATAATTCAGAACACTCCTTCCCTTAAGCCTTAACGCTGTCGAAAAGAACAACAATTCCGCCCTTGGGACCGGGAACGGCGCCCTTAACAGCGATTAAGTTCTTCTCAGCGTCTACCTTAACAACACTTAAGTTTTGAACGGTTACACGCTCAGCACCTAAATGTCCTGCCATCTTCTTACCCTTGAAAACTCTTGAAGGGCTGGAACAAGCACCAAGTGAACCACCGTGACGGTGAACAGGGCCTGTACCGTGAGACTCTTTAAGACGGCCAAAGTTCCAGCGCTTAATTGTGCCGGCATAGCCTTTACCTTTAGAAGTGCCTCTTACATCAACAGCTTCGCCTTCAGCAAAAACGTCTGCCTTGATAATATCGCCAACATTCATAGCTGCAACATCATCAAAACGGAACTCACGAAGAACCTTCTTCGGAGCAACATCGCCTTTTGCAAAATGGCCTTTCATGGGTTTGTTTACCTTTGAAGCCTTGAGGTCGCCGAAGCCAACCTGAACTGCTTCATAACCGTCATTCTCGATTGTTTTCTTCTGAGCTATTACGCAGGGGCCTGCTTCAATAACTGTAACCGGAACAACGTTTCCGTTTGCATCAAAAAGCTGGGTCATACCGAGCTTCTTGCCAACGATTCCTTTTGTCATAATTTTTTCCTCCTTTGGTTATTGGTTGGTTTCCCAACATGACCGTAAGTGTGAACCGAACACCTTAATATATATTAAAGCTTGATTTCGATTTCAACACCGGCGGGGAGCTCAAGACCAGTTAAAGCCTCAACAGTTTTGTTGGAAGGTCTGATAACATCGATGAGCCTTTTGTGTGTCCTCATTTCGAACTGCTCACGGCTGTCCTTATACTTATGAACAGCACGAAGGATAGTTACGATTTCTTTCTCGGTCGGGAGCGGAACCGGTCCCGAAACCCTGGCGCCTGTACGTTTAGCGGTTTCCACAATCTTTTCTGCGGACTGGTCTACAAGTGCGTGGTCGTAACCTTTGATTCGAATTCGGATTTTTTCTTTCACTGCCATGTGAAATTCGCCTCCTTAAATAGTTGGCGGGCAAAACTTACAACGTGCCGTGTTTTTCTTTACTGCACATTATAAAACCGGATATTGCTGGGGTCTCAGTCAATTCCGGACGGCGAATCGCTTCGCCGTTGCGCATAACGGTCGCAAGTTTCCTTTACGCGCTCCAAGTTCTTTCGCCCGGTTTAAAATCGGACATACTCCGCGGAAATTTCCCCATTCGAGATGGGCCACCTCCCGCATCAACGCATGTTTTTGCGCTATTTTCGCATAACGCACGGTGGTATAATAACACAATAATCAATAAAAATCAAGCATTTTTTAAAACTTTTTTAACTTTTTTTCGAGATTTGTGTTAAGGTTAAAAACCGCCACAATATCTTGTGTTTTATATAAAAAACGGGACGATGTTGGCATCGTCCCCTACAAATTTATTTCAACTTAACAGGATAATCTTTTAATCCCGCAATATAATCAAGACTTACATTGTAAAACTTAGCAAGCTTTATTGCTAGGGCAAAAGGTATTTCTCTTTTGCCTTGTTCATAGTTCGTATATGTTGTTTTGGGCATATTAAGAATTTTAACAAGTTCGAGCTGTGTTAAATCCCTATCTTCTCTTAAGTCTTTTAACCTACTATAATATGCCATTTCAAATCACCACAACCTTTCTATTGACATAATACAACAAATGTGGTATTATATGTTCAAAAATACAACAAACGTTGTATTTAGGGGGTGATTTTATGGAAAATAGGTGCTGTGAAGAGTTCAAATTCTTCATTCAACATTATGTTTTGTTAAATAAAGCATATCGCAAGGCGGGATGCGGACATTGTTTTGCAAAGCGTGTAAAGTTTTGTAAGCCGCTAAAACCCGCTTGCTCAGATTTTATCGAAAAACCATAATACACTGCTCTGACTGTTGCGACACATTAAAAATGGCGGACCGAAAGGTCCGCCATACACCTATATATAATATATATATTACACCGCCAAAACGCTAAAGCCGAATGGCGATAGCTTAAGTTTTCCGTTTTCTATACCATCACCGATAAGGATTTTGGCATTTAGAAACTCATTCGGCAGCTCGATTACCCTTGTTTCTTCCGAGCGATTAACCGCAATAAAGGCTTTTGCCTTTTCATTATCTCTTATAAAGCAGACAAGGTTGTTATCCGAGTAAACAGGAACGAAGCTTCCCGAAACGAATGCTTTGCAGTTTCTTCTTGCCTTTCCAAGCGCTTTATAAAACTCTAAAAGCTCCTTGTTTTCATTTCCCCAAGGATAGCCCGCTCTGCAAAACGGGTCGCCAAAGCCTTGCATTCCCGCCTCATCGCCATAATAAATGCTCGGCACACCGGGCAAGGTGAACTGCAAAACGCTAGCCAATTTCAAAAGCTTTACTGCCCTTTCATACTGCCATTCATTAAGTAAGGAATGCGACTGCGCCTCCCTGTTGCCATCAAGCATATTATCGGCGCCAAGTCTTGTTAAAATTCTCGCCGTATCGTGAGTTCCGATATGGTTCATAAGGGTTTTAACTGCCTCGGGCGGATAGTTTTCAAGGATATCAAGCACTGTGTTCATAATTCTTGAGCCATCAGCGCCTTTAAGAAAATCAACTATTGCATTCGCAAAGGGATAATTCATAACTGAATCCAATTGCTTGCCCCTTAAAAATCTACGACGATAGCCATAGCTTATCTTATTGGTTGCATCCTCCCAAACCTCGCCGAGAAGGTATTTACCTTGACCTTCAGCCTTCACGGCCTTTCGGATATTATCCAAAAATTCATCGGGCAGCTCATCGGCAACATCAAGCCGCCAACCCATTATGCCCTTTTTAAGCCAATAGCGGATAACACCATTTTCACCCGTTATAAACTCGGTAAATTCAGGGGAATTTTCATTGGTTTCAGGCAAGGTTTTAATGCCCCACCAAGCCGCATATCTATAAGGATATTCGCTAAAACTAAACCATTTAAAATATGGAGAATCCTGACTTTGCGCCGCTCCCAAGGAATCATATCTTCCCTTGGCGTTGAAATAAATGCTATCATCCCCTGTATGAGAGAAAACGCCATCCAAAACAATAGAAATACCCTTTTTCTTTGCCTTTTTTATAAGGCTTTCGAGGTCCTTTTCATCTCCCAAAAGCGAATCTATTTTCATATAATCGGCGGTGTTATAACGATGGTTAGAATGTGCCTCAAAAATGGGATTTAGATAAATACAGCTAACGCCCAACTCCTCTAAATAATCGAGCTTTTGCTCAATTCCTTTAAGGTCGCCCCCGTAATAATCATTACCAAGGCGGCATTTATCATTTGGCTGACGAAACTCAGGTTGTTTTGCCCAATCTTCAACCAAATATCTATCCTCGGGAACATTATGCTTTTCTTTTCCCGAGTTATAAAACCTATCGGGGAAAATCTGATAAATAATTCCGCCATCGAGCCAATCGGGAGTTTTGAAATCTTTATTATAAACCGTTTGCTGCCAAGAGGCGCCTTCCCTTGACACAATACCCAAAGAGGTTTCGGTTTTGGTAACATAAAACTCGCCGTAATCACTCGTATATCTAAAGGAATACCAATAAAGTCCCTCTTCCAAGTTTATTTCGGTATCATAAAACCTATAATCCTCAAGCCATTCCATTGGCTCTAATTTTATATGCCAAGGATTATCCCATTCATCCTTTCTTAGAATAAGAAAAGCCTCGTGAACACGGGCATCGTTATGCAGCAAAAGCCTTAGCCGAAGGGCTTCCCCCTCGGCTAAGGCTCCAAATTTTTCTCTATAAAGTTTGTTTCGAGAATCAAACGGATAATACTGCATTTTTACTCAACAGGCTTTACGTGCCATATATCCCTTGCATAGTCTTCAATAGAACGGTCTGCTGCAAATATACCCGATTTTGCAATATTAGTCAAGGACATTCTATTCCAAACTTCCTTGTTGTTATAAAGCTCGGTTGCTTTCTTCTGAGCCTTGCAATAATCGGCATAATCAGCAAGTGCCATATATCTATCGTTGTTTTTAAGCGAATTATAAATATTATCGAAGGACTGCCCTGCAATTCCCTTGCCTATAAAATCAAGCGCCTCTTTAAGCTCAGGATTATTATTATAATACTGAATAGGCGAATATCCTGTTTTCTGAAGTGCCAAAACCTCAGGGGTTTGCATACCGAAGATAATGATATTATCATCACCAACAGCACTGTGAATTTCAACATTTGCGCCATCCTCGGTGCCAAGGGTTACAGCGCCATTCATCATAAGCTTCATATTTCCTGTTCCGCTGGCCTCGGTTGATGCCAAGGAGATTTGCTCGCTTATATCGGCCGAAGGAATCATAAGCTCAGCAAGGCTAACCTTATAATCCTCAAGGAAGAATATTTTAAGCTTTCCTTTAACTGCGGGGTCGTTATCTATAACGGTTGAAAGCTTATAAATCATCTGAATAATCTCTTTAGCGAAGAGATAGCCTGCAGCAGCTTTTGCACCGAAGATATAGGTTTTAGGCGTGAAATCTGCATTGGGGTTTGCCTTTAAATAGAGATATTCGCTGATGATATTAAGGGCATTAAGGTGCTGACGCTTATATTCATGCAACCTCTTAACCTGCATATCAAAGATAGAATCGGGATTAAGGTTTACTGAATACTTATCCTTAACGAAATCGGCAAATCTAATCTTATTAGAGCGCTTAATTTCAGCCAACTTCTCAAGAACTAACTTTTCAT
Organism: Clostridiaceae bacterium; assembly: GCA_904502215.1. GTDB lineage: Bacteria > Bacillota > Clostridia > Oscillospirales > Acutalibacteraceae > UBA737. The sequence continues at coordinate 5,937 of CAJGDQ010000018.1, read as the reverse complement.
CCTTATATTGCATAAGCTTTTCAAGCTCACTTGCATCCTTGATAAAGCCATCGCCGATAAGCTCGGTTAGATACTGAGTTAAAGCAGGGTTTGCTTGGCATAACCATCTTCTATGAGCGATACCATTGGTAACGTTAGTAAACTTTTCGGGGGTCATTTTAGCATAATCCTTGAAAAGCTCCTTAACCAAAATATCGCTATGAAGCTTGGAAACACCATTAACGGTATGGCAGGTTGCAACGCAAAGGTTAGCCATTCTAACAACGCCGTTTGAAATAATTGCGGTTCTTTCGGCAAGAGCGTAATCTCCGGTTTTATAGATAACCTCTTCTCTATAACGGCGGTCTATTTCCTTAATAATTTGATAAATTCTAGGTATCCTTTGTTTGATAAGGCTTTCGGACCAGCATTCAAGAGCCTCAGCCATAATGGTATGGTTGGTATAAGCCACAGTGCCCTTAACCAAATCCCAAGCTCTATCCCAACCATATCCGCACTCATCGAGCAAGAAACGCATTAGCTCGGGGATACATAAGGTTGGATGGGTATCATTTATATGAATAGCAACCTTTTCAGGAAGATTTTCAAGAGTGTGATACTTATCAAGATGCCTTTTGAGGATATCCTGAACCGAAGCAGAAACGAGAAAATATTGCTGACGGAGTCTGAGCGATTTACCCTCCATATGATTATCCTCAGGATAAAGCACCTTAGAGATGGTTTCGGTCATAGCTCTTTGCTCAAGAGCTCTGACATAATCTCCCTGATTAAATGCCGACATATCGAAATCCTGACATTCAGCACTCCAAAGTCTTAAAGCATTAACGGTTTTGCCATCCTTACCTGCAACCATAAGGTCATACGGAACGGCACGAACAGTTTGATAGTCTGTATGCTCAATGTGATGGTAATTTCCATCCCACCATTCGTTGATTTTGCCATCAAAATTAACATCAACAGCACTTGCAGGCTTTGCCTCAAGCCAAACTCCGCCGCCGGGGAGCCAAAAATCAGGCATCTCGGTTTGCCAACCTTCAACCAGCTTTTGGCGGAAAATTCCAAGCTCATACTTAATGCAATAGCCCATAGCAGGGTAACCGCCCGAGGAAAGAGAATCGAGGAAGCAGGCAGCAAGACGGCCAAGACCGCCGTTTCCAAGACCTGCATCAGGCTCGAAATCATAAAGCTTATCGAGTTTAACCTTGAACTTAGCCAAAGCCTTGCTCATAGTTTCGGTTAAATCCATATTATAAAGATTGTTTTTGAGAGAACGGCCCATAAGAAATTCCATACTCATATAGTAAACCGTTTTAGCTTCCTGTTCATTAGTTGCCTTTTTGAACTGGGCCCTGCGCTCATTCATAATTTCAAGCAAGGTTAAAACCGCAGCCTTATAAAAAAGCTCATCCGAAGCAAGCTCGGGAGTTACTCCGAAGTTATGCGAAAGCTTTCTTTCAATCATAGCAGCGAGATTTGATGCAGTATATTTAGCCATTAAAACATCTCCTATATTACACAATAAAATTATATTGTTATTATTTACTTATTATAATACAATATTCTATTCCGTTTTGCAAGTGTTATCTATAACTATAAATTGCAAGTTTTTTGTGCAATTTGCATATAAAAACATTTTTTCTTAGTATTATTTAGATTTTTTTCGGCATTTAATACAATTTCACAGGAAATAATGAACATAATGAATTATATTTGCTCATCTATTATGGCATCATATTCTCTTGCAATAAAGGACCAGGTAACAGGCCCTACCGCTCCCGTTGGCTCTAATCCGAAAAGACGTTGAAAGCTTTGGACCGCCGCCTCGGTTTGCTCGCCGAAATAGCCTGTAACCGATAGCTCGGGTATCTCAGGAAGATTTCGCCTTATAGCATTAAGATAGGTTTGAAGGTCGGTAACACTTTCATTTCTCATGCCCTCACTCAAGAAAAATCCCGGGTATAGCTTGGCGTTTTGCCCCTGATAACCCTGAGGGAGAGCTTCAACCGTTTCCCTATAAATTCGGCTTATGGTGTTCCAGGTTTGGGTATCAACAATTCCTGTTGGCTCAAGGCCATAAAACTCCTGAAATCTCTTGACCGCCGCAACGGTCCCCGAATCGAATGTTCCGTTTAAGGGAACCGGCTCTAAATTTCCGTTAAAATAGGCAATTATGCTAAGATAATACTGCACCGTTCTGACAGGGATTCCGCTATCACCCTCAGCCACTTGATTAGCAAAGGGCACCGAAACTTCTTCAAGGGTTACCCCCTCGGCCGCCAATTCCGAAAGCCCTTTAACCCCGGTATAATACCTCTTAATCTGATACCAAGTTGCCTTATCAACCTCTCCCGTTTGCCTCAAAGAAAATATTTCCTGAAACTTTCTAACGGCGTTTTCGGTATCAACACCGAAAATTCCGTTTGTTTCTTCTATTATCGGTATTGCAGGATAATTTCTTGCTATTCTATTTAGCTGCACCTGTATAATCCTGACATTATTCCCCGCATCTCCAACCCTCAAAGGAACGCCGGGATAGGATTCATCAACCTCAGCGACAGGGGCGTTTTCAACAATGCCTATATCCTCGCCGTAATAATTTTGAAGTATTCTAAAGGGAGTGAATCCCTGATTTGCAAGGTTAACTGTGCCCCATTGGGAAAGGCCCTCACACTGCGAGGTTGTTCCGTTGCAAAAGGCGGTAAAAAGGGGTTGCACCGAGCCTTGACGCACAACATAATCATTAAAAATATCATCAACTATGTATCCTATATTTTCATAAATCTCCCTATCCTTAACATAGGCTTGGTCCAAGCTTGTTGTATTTGTTATGTCAAAATTATAACCACGGGAAGGATACCATTCGGTATAAATTCTATTTAGAGCGTAAGTGATTATTGCGTAAATATTAGCCCTTAACGCCTCTTCAGGCCAGGTTGGATAAATCTCACTGGATGCTACATTTTTAACATAATCAACAAACGGAACAGTTATATTCTCGGCATTAGAATCGGGCGCTCCCAAATGAACGGTTATGCTTTCGGGGATTACAGGAAGTAATGTTTCGGTCATATTATCACTCCTTTATAAATCATATTTTTCGGCTTCATCGAAAATTTGAGGAGATTTATCCTCTCCTGCGGTTTCTAAGAGTAGCATATTAGACCTTTGAAGCGAGGTAACCCCACTAAAAACAGGAATATTCAGATGAATATTGCTTACATACCCCTCGGCCTCAACCAACATATTATAGTTAGCATAGGGAACCTTGTTATCGCTAGGACTTTGGGATTCGACTCTATCGGGTGCCGGCAAAACAAAAAGCCTTGTTCTTCCGCTTTCATCGGTCTCATCGGTTGCAATTGTCTTCATATTATCCATACTTCCCTCAAAAACCGTAACCCTCGCTTTTGGCACAGGGTAAAGACTTCTAAGTGCGGTTACAATTCCAACAAGTCCGCCGTTTGTGTTGTTTTCCTCTTGCGCCATAGCAGGAACTGATTTCTCGGAAGAAGTATACATTCTAAGCATTTCGGCTTTATATTGCTCTATCAACTTTTTGTCCATAAAAAACACCTCTATATAATATATGTTTTTCAAGCAGTAGAGTGAAAAATTGCTTGAAAGATATGAAAAATGCTTGTATAATTATTTTGTGAAATTTATAGAAAGAGAGATTTTTATATGAAATATCTTGTATTGTTATGCGATGGTATGGCTGATACTCCAAACGAGATTTTTGAGGGTAAAACCCCTATGGAGTTAGCGCATAAGCCTTTTATGGATTCTTTAGCCGAGGTTTCAGAAATAGGAATGTGTAAAACCGTAGCAAAGGGGCTTAAACCCGGAAGCGATGTTGCCAACCTTTCGGTTATGGGTTATGACCCCTTGGTTTGCTATACAGGCCGTTCTCCCTTAGAGGCCGCATCTATCGGCGTTGAACTAAAGGAGAGCGATGTTGCTCTTCGCTGTAATATAGTTACCCTTTCAAACGAGGAAAATTATGAAGATAAAACTATGGTTGATTATTGCTCGGGCGATATTTCAACCGAAGAAGCAAGAGAAATTATCGCAACCATAGAAAAAGAGCTTGGCAACGATATATATAAGTTTTATAGCGGCGTTAGCTATAGACATTGCCTGGTTGTTGATAACGGAACAACCGAGCTTGGCACAATGACCCCGCCTCACGATATAAGCGGAAAGGTTATAGGCCCGTATCTTAGCGATAATGAAAATGCAAAAGAGCTCATTTCTCTTATGAAAAAGAGCTATAACATACTTAAGGACCACCCTGTTAACCTGAAAAGAAGAGCCAAGGGTGAAAACGAAGCTAACTCCATTTGGCTTTGGGGCGAGGGAAGAAAGCCTGCCCTTCAAGACTTTAAAGAGAAAAACGGGGTTGAGGCCGCCGTTGTCAGCGCTGTTGATTTGCTTAAGGGCATCGGCATTTGCGCCAATATGCAAACACCCGAGGTTGAGGGAGCAACGGGCTACCTTGATACCAATTTTGAGGGCAAGGCAACCGCCGGAATTGAAGCCTTTAAAAATGGCGCTGATTTGGTTTACCTTCATTTTGAGGCCCCCGATGAGTGCGGACACAGAGGCGAAGCCCAAAATAAGATTAAGGCAATAGAAATGATTGACGAAAAAGCCTTAAAGCTTATGCTTGAATATTTCAAAACTTCGGGCGAAGATTATAGAATTTTAATTATGCCCGACCACCCAACTCCCCTCGAAACTATGACCCATTCAAGCGAGCCTGTTCCCTATCTTTTGTTTGATAGCAGGGTTAAAAAGTCAGGCGCCAAGCGGTTTTGCGAGACCTCGGCTAAGGCTAGCGGAATTTTCGTTGAACACGGGCCCGACATAATGGAAAAACTCCTCGAAAAAATGTAGTTATGTAAACCTTGATAACCATAAAAGTTTTCCACTTTATCCACATAGTTATCCACATTTTTAGGGTTTGTCCAACTAAAAACACGATTTTATCGGCCTTTTATGGTGGGTAAGCCTGTGGATAAGTTGGATAAATCGGGTTTCATAATAATTTTGTCCAACGAATTATGTAAATTATTTTGACATTTTTCGACAGTGAGTTTTATAGTTTTTTATCCATATTTTTATCCGTTTTTCCATATGTTTTTATTCGATTTAGAGGTTCATTATGAAGCGCACAAAACTTATCGACAGAAAACTCCCCGATTACACAAGGGGAGAAGAAATTTTTAATATGGTTTCCCATATAACAGGGGGCGCAGTAGGCCTTGCGGTTTGCGCTCTTTGTATCGTAAAATCCTTTTTGAACGGCGATGCTTATCAGATTGTAAGCTCCTTTATTTATGGCTTTTCAATGGTTATTCTCTATACCATTTCAAGCGTTTATCACGGGCTTATTCCCGAAACCGCAAAAAAGGTTATGCAAATTATCGACCATTGTTCCGTTTTCCTTTTAATTTCAGGAACATATACCCCAATAGCCTTGGTTTCCCTTAGAGAACATAACGCCTTTTTAGGTTGGGGTGTTTTCGGGGTTGTGTGGGGTGTATCGGCTTTAGGCATCACCCTTAATGCTATTGACCTTAAAAAATATAATGTTTTCTCAATTATATGCTATCTGGCGCAAGGCTGGTGCATAATCCTTACGGGCAAAACCGCAATAGATACTATCGGAACAAAAGGCTTTTGGTGGCTGCTTGCGGGAGGAATTGCCTATACGATAGGCGCCGTGCTTTACGGAATTGCAGGCAAGAAAACCGTTCGGTATATGCACTCTATTTTCCATATTTTCGTGGTTTTAGGCTCTGCACTCCAATTCTTCGCAATTTATTTTTATGTTTTAATATAATGAAAAGAGGTGAGTTCAACTCACCTCTTTTTATTCTTCTATATATTCAATTATATCTTCTATTTTGCAATTTAAGGCCGAACAAAGCTTAT